>NZ_JAOS01000013.1:0-218608 GCF_000523975.1 Mycobacterium sp. MAC_080597_8934
GCGCTTGGTGTTTCCGGTCCGTGGGGCAGCGGCAAGAGTACGGTGCTCCGGCTCATCGATAGCGACCTGCAACAGCGCAGCACTACCCAAGAGAACGAGCAGATTCTCGTCGTCCAGAGCGATCCGTGGCGCTACGACCCCTCAGTCGGGGCCAAGGCGACGCTCATAAGCGAGGTGCTGACCGCTCTACAGGAGGAACTGAAGCGTAGAGGTGGAGCGTCGGAGGAGGCACAGAATCTCCTCAAGAAGCTCGCCAAACGCGTCAACTGGGTCAAAGCACTGAAAGTTGCAGCGAGATCGTCAATCACGCTGCAGTTGCCGACCATCGATGACCTGAGCGGCCTTATCAACGAAGAGCCCGCCGATGGCGAGGAGGTTGAAAGCAAGACACTGGACGAGTTCAGAACCGAATTCGCCGACCTTCTCAGTGACGACGCACTTGCCCACGTCAAGCGCGTAGTCGTATTGGTCGACGATCTCGACCGCTGCCTACCGGAAACGGTTGTCGAGACGCTGGAAACCATGCGCCTATTCCTGTCCGTTCGCAAGATGTCGTTCGTCATAGCCGCAGACGAGGACCGGGTGGCCGACGCTTTACGTGATCGCTATCCGAAGGCCGAGCCGAGCGACCCGGAAGAAGAGCCGGCGCGGCTGTACCTGCACAAGATCGTCCAGACGACCCTGAAGCTCCCGGCGCTGAGTCGGTTCGACACCGAGGCGTATCTGCTGCTGTTGCAGCTGCAGAACCGCCCACAGACTGAGCTGAATCCCGAGACTTTCGCCGACATCCTGGCCGGCTGCACCGAACTGCGGACCAAGGCGGGCTCGCTTGATGACCTAACAGTCCCGGCTGGCCTTGACATCACCGGTGAGCGGCAGTTCGCGGCTCGCCTGACACCGATGCTCTACGAGAAGCTGCGTGGTAGCCCGCGTCGGGTCAAGCGCTTCCTCAACGACCTTAACGTCCGAGCGTCAATTGCCCGCCGCCGTGGCATCGAGCTCGACATCGCCGTGGTGGCGAAACTCATGGTGTTGGAACTGCTTTTGCCGGACGAGTTCAATAAGGTCCTGGACTGGCTGGCCCGCGGCGAGCTGCGCGACAAGCTGGCCGAGCTTGAGCGTCTGGCTGGGCGGGTGGATAGCGGGCCCTCGACCGAGGAGGAAGCTGTTGCGGCTGAGTCGAAAGACGATGGTGAAGCATCAAAGGCAAGCAAGAAGACAGCGGCCAGCAAGAAACCCCAGGAAGCATCCAAGGAGAAGGCCGAGGAGTTCTCGGACAACTTCGTTCGCTGGGCGAAGCTGCCACCGCCACTGGCCAAAATCGACCTCAGTCCTTACCTCCACCTCGCGGCATCGTTTGGCAGTACACCTCTTATCGACGTTGGCTTGCCGGAACGGCTGCGTGATATTGCGACTAACCTCCTCTCTTCCTCGCGCATCGAGCAGAAGGCAGTGACCGATGACGACCTGCGGGCGCTCGGCGTCACCGATGCTGTCACCCTGGTCGAGCATCTGGGTCGGATAGCCCGCGACCGACCGACTGAGATGAGCCGTGCGGTCGGGGGAATCCTGCGCATCACCAACGTCGTGCCTGCCACAGTGAACGACGCCGAGAGGGCGTTGAAGGCCTTGCCCGTTGCGGACATTCGCCCGCCCGTCATCCTGCTGTTTAGTGGCAAGCCTGCAACCCAGTTCGCTGCGGTGCTAAGTGACTGGTCGAACCGCACGTCCGATCAGCCGCTCAAGAACGCCATAGCTGGATTGGCGACACAGGGAGCTAGGTAGATGGGCACTAGCGGTGCCTACGGCGGCGCGGGGGGTAAAGCGGGTCGTGATGTGGCGGCTGGCGCCGACGCATGGATCGATAGCCTCACCGGCGGGGATGCTAGTGGGGGCGCCGGTGTCGTTAGTGATGGAAGTACTACTAGTGGCGGTAATAGCAGCGAGGTAATCGAGCTACCTCCCCAGTTGGTGTCTGGTGCCTTGGCGCAGCTGCGTCCACGAGTCCCTAGCGGTGGCGGGGGTGGTGGCGGTGGGATGTCTGGCGCCGGCGGCCGTGTGCGGGAATCGGGCGCAAGTGGTGGCGGTCGCCGAAGTGGTGGACTTCGACGTTCGACAACCCGTGCTGCCGGTGCAGCCGGACGAGCTGGTGCAGCGGCATACGCTTACGCCACCGGCGATCGAGCCGGCCTAGCCGCGCTCGGACTCGACTTCGACAGTCTGCGGACGCTCGGCGACCCGATCGCGGTAACGACCCGCATTGTTGAGGCCGCCTGCGGACCGTTGGGCAACGGCACTCTAGAAGATCACGAAGAGCGTTACGTCGCTGCCAGTGTCGCCGAGTGGGTGCTCGAACAAGCCGAGAGCGGCAGCCCGCCCGCGCCTGAGGAGATTGCCCGGCACTCGATTGCTGCCGTCGTGGCTGAGGTTCTCGCCACAGAAATCACCGAAGCGCTAAACCAGCGGCCGGAAGAAGTCGCCGCCGTGGCCGAGGAGGAGTTGTTCGAGGCGGCCGAAGTACTGGCCAGCAAGGTCGATCTATCCGTGAATGGCGTCACCGAAGCCGAACTGTCGAAGGCTATCGAGGAAGGCATTGACACGCTGAAGCAGATTTACGGAGTGAGCAGCTAGCCATGCCTGACTTCACACTCCGCTTGTCTGTACCCGAGGCGCCCAAGCCAGCCGAATTGCGGGAGAACTTCTACTGGACGGCAGAAGGGCCATCGTCGTTCGAGGCGCCGTACGGACCCCGCCTGGGCAAGCTCGGACCAGTTCGCCCGGAGAACGTCGACTTCGTTCGCCTGGCACTGCTCGTGTTTGCAGCCGACCGGACGACCCTTCGGTCGGGCGGTGGCTCGAACTGGTCACAGCGCGAATTTCGACTGCGAGTTCCTGTGGGGAAGCCGGAGCCGTGGCTCGCTGCCAAGGCCGAGCTTGAGCGTCTGCTGGATTTTCTGACAGGCGACGCATGGACGTTGGAGTTCTACCGTGCCCGGCCGCCGAAGGAGCCGGTGGCTAAGCAGCTGCCATTGGTCGCTCCCAAGCGAGTTGTTCTCCTGAGCGGCGGTGCGGACTCCGCCGTTGGAGCGTTGCTGTCGAGGTCTCAGTTGGCCGGTGATGAAGGACACCTCTTGTTGTCACATGTCGGCGCCAAGAACCTTGCGCCGATACAGCGTGATGTGGCCACGACAGCCGAGAAGTTGATACCGGGCCCAGCGCAAGTGCACGTGCAGATTGGTTTGCGCCGCAGCAGTAAACAGATCGACGGCTCGCCGTTTGCGAACGAGCCGTCCAGCCGCTCGCGATCGTTGCTACTTCTGAGCCTCGGCCTGGCGGCAGCATCCGTAGACGGAGTGCCGCTGTGGATTCCCGAGAACGGCTTCGCATCACTCAACCCTCCACTCGACCCCAACCGTCGCGGCAGCCTATCGACACGCACAACGCACCCGGCGTTTCTGGACGGCCTGGCACAAATCTTGTCCGGTGTTGGGGCACATGGAGAAATTCAGAACCCATTCACCGCGATGACCAAAGGTGAGATGTTTACCAAGGCAGCCGAACTGGTCGGCGGCGATAAGTCGGCAGTGTGTCTGAGCGCGACGCACTCGTGCGGTCTGACCGGTCAGCGAGCGTTTGGGCTGCCGGTAACCAAACAATGTGGCGTTTGCTTCGGATGCGTCGTGCGACGAGCTTCATTCAAGGCTGCGGGGCTCCAAGACACCACTGACTACATCGATCCCAACACCAGCACTCGGGTCAAGGACTGGCTGATAAGGAATTCGGTTGAGCGCTCCATGAAAGGCTTCTTGCGACGCAGCGTGCGCACCCGTGACCTCGCGACCATGAGCCTGCCACCGAACTACCCGATTTCGGCCGCAGCCGAGTTGTGTCGGCGGGCATGTATTGAGCTGGAGAATTACTTCGCATGAGGACGCTGCCGGCGCTCGACCTACACGCCCACATCGAGCCAGCCATTGCGGCGCATGAGCTCACCGCACTCGGTGCCGCCGTCTTCGCAGTTACCCGGTCGCTAGGCGAGGCGGAGGCGGCGCTGCGCCGTAACGATCCGACGACAGTTTGGGGTGTCGGATGCCACCCGGGATTGCTTAGTGCGCAACGGGATTTCTCGCCTAATCAGTTTGCTGGTCTGCTGGATGCTACCGCGTTCGCGGGGGAAGTAGGACTCGACGGGAAGTCACGGGTTCCGATGACAACGCAGCTTATGACGTTCTGGTCGGTCCTTGAGGCCCTGCGCGACAAGCCTCGTATCGCTACCATCCACAGTTATTTAGCGACGAGCAAGGTGTTGGATCTGCTTGCCGCGGCCGGGCTGGCGGGCATTGTCTTGCACTGGTGGCTGGGCTCGCCGACAGAGACAGCTCGTGCAGTCGAGCTCGGGTGCTACTTCTCGATCAACGCGGCGATGCTGAGGCGTGACGACATTCTCAGATCGATCCCCATCGACCGGGTGTTTACTGAGACTGACCATCCGTTTGGAGATCGAACATCCCGTTCGATACGTCAGCCAGGTGCGGTCAGTGATGTCGAGATGGCTCTGGCGACTATGCACGGTCTGTCGAAAGAGATGATTCGTATCCAGCTTTGGAGAAATTTGCGCACAGCGGTGTCCGAGCTGGGGGTGGGCGCAATGTTGCCGAAGGAACTCCGCAGCCATTTGGCAGCCGTCTAAACGACACGGGCGCCTAAGCTGGCCGACCACGTCAGCTGATTTCGATAGACATCAGATCGGTTAAGCGAACATCCAATGGAAGCACATGAGTTAGCACTTTTCGCAACGCTCTACATCTTTCGACGCAGGGCGCTTCAGCATCTACCGCCGTCCCAAGGTGCCAGCAGTGCCGCCGCCGAGGTCTGCAACAGCCCCGAGCCCAGGCTCGCGCGTTGCGGCACGCACCATCACGGCGCGGGACTCCCGCAGGCTGGCAACTTAAGGTCGAGGAGCCCACCGCGAAAGGACCACCCCGTGACGCGAATGCCCCTCGCGAACGCCGACGAGCAACCCGACCACATCCGCCAACTCTTGGAGCGCCCCGACACTCTCAACGTCCTACGCCTGATCGCCAACGCGCCCAACATCTTCGAATCCTGGTCGCAGATGGCCAGCCAACTCTTCGAAACCGAAACCTTCACCCCGCGGCTGCGCGAAGTGATCATCCTGCGCGTCGCGCATCTGCAGGATTCGCCCTACGAGCTCGCCCAACACGTCGTCTTCGGCCGCGCGGCCGGCCTGACCGATCACGAGATCGACGCCCTGCAAGACAAGGCGGACCTCGACGCGGCAGGGTTCACCGACGACGAACGCACCGTCATCGACACCGTCACCGAGCTGTGCACCACCCACCGCCTGGACGACGCCTCCTTCGCCAAAGCGCACACACTGCTCGGCGACGAGGCCCTCACCGAGATGCTGATGATCGTCGCGACCTACTACGGCCTGGCATTAGTCCTTAACGCAACGGACCTCGACATCGACGCAGCGACATGACCCGCATCCCGTACCGCCGGCCCGAAGAGATGCCCGCCAGAGCCCGCGAATTGACCGCGCGCCGCGGCAATCTCAACGTCTACCGCGCCCTGGCCAACGCCGAAAAGGTCTTCACCAGCTGGATGGTCGCCGGCGATGCCGCGCTGAGCAGCCCGGTGCTGCCCCGACGGCTGCGCGAACTCATCGTCCTGCGCACCGCATCGGCGATGGACTGCCCCTACGAGCTCGGCCAACACCGGGACGTGGCACGAACCGTCGGCATCGACCCCGACACCATCGACGCCGTCATCTCCGAAACCGGCTGGCAGACTGACGATCTCACCCCCACCGAGCTGGCGGTGCTGCACCTGACCACCGAGCTGGTCACCACCCGCCGGGTCGCCGCGCCACTCTTCGATCGCGTCCACCGCGCCCTCGGCACCGAGGCCACCGTGGAGGCACTGATGGTGATCAACCGCTACGCGGGACTGGCGTTGATGCTCAATGCGCTCGAGGTGGACCTCGACGAGACCGCCCGGCTGCCCATACCGCCGACGAGCTGAGCCCAACAAGGCGGCACCGAGATCGCCAATCTCCTCAGGGGAGAGGGCGCCTCCCGTAATCTGCATGATGTGGCACCCAAGCCCAAGTCAACCCGTCTGTCAGTCGAGGACTGGCTCGAGGTGGGCTACACCGTGCTCGCCGAAGAGGGCGTGCGGGCGCTGAAGGTCGAACGCCTCTGCCAGCAGGCGGGTGTCACCCGCGGCAGCTTCTACTGGCACTTCGAGGACATCGACAACTACCGGGCCGCCCTGGTCGAATCGTGGAATAAGTTCCTCGAACGCGACCGCCAGGCGCTCTCAGAGCTCGACTCGCTGCCACCCCGGGAGCGCCTCTCAGCCATGATGGGCACCCTGGTCAGCCCGCAGTACTGGATGCTGGAGCGGGCGATGCGCGAATGGGCGCGCCTGGACCCGGTCGCCGCCGAGAACATCCGGGCCGCCGACCGGCACCTGCTGCGCACCGTCACCAAGGCCTACCGCGACTACGGCTTTTCCCCGGAGGACGCCAAGCTGCGCGCGGAGCTGACCTTCGCCGCGGGCATCGGACTGCTGCACCTCACCGGCTCGGCCGAGCAGGCTCAATCGCTGGCCCAACGCGAACGATTCCTCGACCTGATGCTGACCGAGGCGGGCGTGGCCTCAGATCATTGAGATCGGGGAGATCTTCGCCCCAATCGCCAACGCCCCGGCCAACTCTCGGCTCGTGTCGTAGTCGAACACCACATGCCCCGCGGCGATGTCCACGTCGCGCTTGGCGCGCTGCATCGGGCTGGACAGGAAATGAGCGCTCGCGCCGGACGCCTCCATCACGTCGGCGATGATCGCCCGGCTTTCGTGCACCGTGCGCGCGGCCGCCAGCCGGGCCTCGGCCCGCACCGAGCGGCTCACCCGGTCGCCGTCGGCGACGATCGCCTCGATCCGGTCGGCGGTCTGTGCGACCAACGCCCGCAGCGCGTCCAGCCGCACCCGGGCCTCGCCCAGCCTGATCTGCGCGGCGGGCTGATCCTTTTGCGCCACTGCGCTATACGCCAGCACCCGCTCGCCGAGCCGGTCGGCGAACAGCTGCACCACCCGCTCCGCCGCCCCCAGCACGGGCATCGCCGCCGTCAGCGCCAGCGCGGGCACCATCGGCCAGCGATAGGTGGCGGCGGCGTGCTCGCGCGCGCCGGGCGCGGTCCCGCCGTAGATGTCGGCCACCGCCACCAGCCGATGCTCGGGAACGAAGACGTCGGTGATCACCACGTCATGCGAACCCGTGCCGCGCATGCCGGCGGTGTGCCAGGTGTCGACGACCTCGACCTGCCCGGCGGGCACCACGACCAACGCCGGATCGATGCGGTCGGTGCGCTCGATCAACGCGCCGACGATCAGCCAATCGGCGTCCATCGCCCCCGTCGCCCAGGACCACCTGCCGGTCAGCCGCACACCAACGTCGGCCGGTGTGCCGCGGCCGGTGGGCGCCAGGGGAGCCGGCGCCAGCACCGGCCCGGACGCGAAGACCTCCCGCTGCGCCCGCGGATCGAACAACGACAGCATCCAGTTGTGCAGCGCATAGAAACCCAGCGTCCAAGCGCTCGACGCGCAGCCGTGCGCCATTCGCCGAATCGGTTGCAGCAGTTCGGGAAACGAGGCTTCCAGGCCACCGAACCGGGCCGGCAACAGCAGGCGGAACAGCTCGGTCTGCCGGAACTCGTCGACCGTCGCCGCCGGCAGCCGGCGCAGCCGCTCGGCCTCCTCGGCGCGCTCGCCCAACCGCGCCACGAATTCGTCGGTGATGCCATGCAGGGCGTGATGTTCGACCACGGACATGCGCACGACCATAACATACTTTTTAGTATGTAGAGCCCGCGGTTGTTACCATCGCGCGGTGAGTGATCGCCGAGGGCCGCGGTCCGTGGCCCGCCGCGACGTCCTGCGCCTCGCCGGCGCCATGCCGGTGATCCTGGCCGCCGGTGCGGTACTGCCCGGCCCGCGCGCGGCGGCCGGTGTGGCCGGCATGTCGGTCTTCCTCGACCCGGGACACAACGCCGTCAACGACGCGTCGATCAATCGGCCGGTGCCCAACGGTCGCGGCGGCAGCAAGCCGTGCCAAACCTCGGGGGCGGCGGCCGACGACGGCTATCCCGAGCACGCGTTCACCTGGGCGGTGGTCGGCCTGATCAACGCGTCGCTGAACCAGATGGGCGTGCACACCCAGCTGTCCCGGGCCGACGACAGCGGCGTCGGTCCGTGCATCGACCAGCGCGCCGACGCGGCCAACGCGATGCGACCGGACGCGATCGTGAGCATCCACGCCGACGGCGGGCCCGCGTCCGGCAGCGGATTCCACGTCAACTACTCCAGCCCGCCGCTGAACGACGTCCAGGCCGGCCCCGCCGTGCAGCTCGCCCATGCGATGCGAGATGCCTTGGCGCAGGCTGGTTTTCAGCCCGCCACCTACATCGGCTCGGACGGCCTGTACGGCCGCGACGACCTGGCCGGGCTGAACCTGGCTCAGTACCCGGCGGTGCTGGTCGAACTCGGCAACATGAAAAACGCCGGTGACGCCGCGCGAATGGAAAGCCCCGATGGCCGGGCGGCATACGCCGCCGCGGTCACCACGGGAATCGTCGCCTTCCTGAACGCGAAAGCCGCGTCGGGCTAGCCGAGCGGCTGCTCAGCTGCCGAAGCCGCCGCCGCTCGGCGCCGCCACCGTCGCCGGCCCGCCCAGGCCGAGGTGGCTGGAGGCGAACGCGACGCCCTTGTCGATCATTTCGTTGTCGTTGGCGTAGGTGTTGTGCGCGGCGAAGTTCATCCCGTCCGAGCACACCGGATCCTCGGTGGCGCACACCTTCAGCGTCTTGTCCTGGTAGGCCGGGCCGATGACCACCGGCGGCTCGTTCAGGAAATTCATCGCGCGCACGTTGGGCATGCCGAACAGCACCACCGAGGAGACGTGGTTGGCGACCTCGGGATCCAGCGGCTTGGGCACGGTGTTGGGGTCGACGCCGTCGGGCACCGAGGCCGAGGTGACGAAGCCCATCACGGCCGCGCCCTGCGAGTAGCCGCCGAGCACCATCTTGGTGTTGGGGCAGTCGTGCGCCATCGAATTCACATGTGCGCCCGCATCTCTGATGCCCTCGATGCCGGTGTCCCACTGGTCACTCGCGGGGTAGTTGACCGGGTAGACGTCGAAGGACCGCCCGCCCACCCGCTGGTGCAGGGCGTCGACGAACGCTTGCCCGGTGGGGCCGACGCCGGGGGCTTCACCGGTGCCCCGCGCGAACACCACCTGGATGTCCGGACATTGGGCCGCGGCGGTGGGGATGACCGAACCGGACACCGCCGAGGCGGCCACACCCGAGGCCGCCATGACCAGTGCTGAACCGAGAGAACGAACGATGTGACGTGCGAACATGCCGTCGAAAATGCCCATGCAAGCCCCTCCCAAACCTGTCAAGTTTCCGACCGTTTAATGAAATTTTCCTGTATGCCCGGGCGCGGCGACGAACGGTGGACAGGGGCGGCGTCGCCTCCATCGGACCGACGCCGCAATTGCGCAGTCGCGTCGTTGTACCAAGACAGTCTAAGCGTCGTTTGGGGTATCCACGGGCGGGTAGCCGGAGACCGCGAGCACATAATCCACTACTCACGGTCTGACGAGGTGACGACATGGCAACGGGTGAAACGGGTTTCGACGACGTGACCTACGACCTGATCTCCGTCCAGTACCACTCGCTGAAGGCGGGCCACGACTACGGCCAGTACGTGCGCGACGCGAAGAACGCCGGCATGGAGGAGATCGCCTCCTTCTTCAGCGAGGTGATGGCCCAGGACTCCGAGCGGGCGCGGCGCTGCCACGAGTTCCTCGGCCAACTGCAGGGGACGCCCGCCGCCGGCCCGGCCACAAGATAAGAATCACCGCGAGCCGCCGCGCCCGCCTGCCGAGCTAATACCCGAACCGGGTCAGCCCGAGCGGGGCCCGGACCGGCGTTTGCGCTGACAAGGACGGGGTAATCGCGCGCAATGACCCCTCACCGCATTACCGCGCGGGTGTCAGCATGGTCACATACTGGCAAAGCTCGGATGCGCCTGTCGGCGAGGCCTATTAGAGTTGCGTATCTTAGGGAAAGCTTAGGTATTCGTTAAGTATGGGTTAGGTAGCTACGGAGCAAGGCTGTGGTCACAGACCGTTTCGACGCGATCATCGTGGGTGCGGGTTTCGGCGGCATCGGCGCCGCCATCCAGCTCAAGCGCCTGGGCTTTGACAACATCGTCATCCTCGACCGCGAGGACGACCTGGGCGGAACCTGGCACGTCAACCACTACCCGGGCATCGCCGTCGACATCCCGTCCACCACCTACTCGTACTGGTTCGAGCCCAACCCCGGCTGGTCACGGCTGTTCGCCCCGGGCGGCGAGGTGAAGCAGTACGCCGCCGACGTCGCCGACAAATACGACGTGCGCCGGCACATGCGGTTCAACACCACCGTCGAGGGCGCGCAGTGGGACGAGGACGCCGAGGTGTGGCGGGTCGCGCTGGCCGGCGGCGAGAGCCTGACCACCCGCTTCCTGATCACCGCGACCGGCTTCCTGTCGCAGCCGCACACGCCCGACATCCCGGGCATCGGCAGCTTCGGGGGAAAGGTCGTGCACACCACGGCGTGGGACCACGACTACCGCTACCAGGGCCGGCGCATCGCGGTCATCGGCACCGGGGCGTCCGCCGTGCAGGTCGTCCCGGAGCTGGCCAAGGAGGCCGGGGAGCTGACCGTCTACCAGCGCACCGCCACCCACGTGCTGCCCAAGGTGGATTTCGAGTTCGACCCCGCGGTGCGGCGCCTGTTCGCGCGGGTGCCGGCGGCGCAGCGCGCGCTGCGCTGGGTGACCGACGTGCTGCTCGAGATCATCATGATCGTCGGCGCGTTGCACTTCAAGGAATCCCGCGGCCGGGGCAACATCTCCGCCTCAGATCTGGCCAAGATCAACCGATTTCGGTGGATCCGGGACAAGGAACTGCGCGCCAAGCTGACGCCGGACTACGACTGCGGCTGCAAGCGGCCCACCTTCTCCAACAGCTTCTACCGCGTCCTCACCCAGCCGAACGTGCACCTGCAGACCAACCCGATCGAACGGATCGAGCCGGACGGCATCGTCACCGCCGACGGACGCAAGACCGTCATCGACACCCTGGTGCTGGCAACGGGTTTCGACCTGTGGGAGGCCAACTTCCCTGCCATCGAGGTGATCGGCCGCAAGGGCCGCAACCTGGGCAAGTGGTGGCGCGAGACCCGGTTCCAGGCCTACCAGGGCGTGTCCATGCCGTACTTCCCCAATTACCTGAGCCTGGCCAGCCCGTTCGCCTTCTCCGGCTTGTCCTTCTTCCACACCATCGAATACCAGATGCGGCACATGGACCGGCTGCTCGGCGAGGTCAAGCGCCGCGGCGCGACCACCTTCGAGGTCACCGAGGAGGCCAACGACCGGTTCATGGAGCGGATGACCAAACTGCTGGACAACTCGGTGTTCTATGCCGGCAACTGCGCCACATCGCGGTCGTACTACTTCAGTCCCAGCGGCGAGGCCTCGCTGCTGCGGCCCACGTCGACGCTGAACTCGATCCGCGAAGCCAGCAGCTTCCCGCTCAGCGACTACGTCATCGCCTAGCCCGCCCGGCGGTGCGCCGACCCGGTCAGCGGCTGCCCGTCGGACGACTGCAGCAGGCAGATCACCGTGCTCGGGGTGGGGTTGGCGCCGGTGCGATCCTGATTCGAATCGATCAGATAGGTGATCGAAAACCGACCGCCGTCGCCACCGGTGTAGCCGGGCAGCCCGGCCGCGCAATCCCGATTCGCCACGCTGGCGATGGCGGCGTCCACGGCCATCGGCGCCCGCAGATACACCTCGGCCAAATGCGCTGTGGCGCAGTCGACCACGGTGACGTCGACCCGGCTGCCGTCGGCCGGCGGCAGGTCGGCCACGCACTGACCGGGCTGCAGGTCGATCCACTTCTCGGTGTGCGAGCCCGGCGGTGGCGGGGCGGCGGTGACGGTGGGGGTGGCGAGGCTGGCGTTGGCCCAGCAGCCCACCGCCGCGACCGCGGCCAGGCCGCACCGGGTGCGCAGCCGCCGAACCCGCATCGGAAGCCTCCCTGGATCCCTTGCCTGGATGGAGTTTACGGCGCGCCGGTCAGCGCCGGATCCGGTTTTTCCGACGACATCGCCAAGAACCCCCGCACGCAGCGCGCAGCCAGCAGCCAGTTGCCCGGCCTCTTCATGTCCAGCCCACCCAGCAGCTGTTTGATCATGGTCAGCGTGTCGAAGTAAATGCGTTCGCAGACAAGGGTTTCGGTGTCGTCGAACAGGAAGTAGGCGGTCATGCGGACGCGGAACCGGCTGCCGGTTGGCGGCACCTTGCCCAGGTAACCGCGATGCGTGCCCATCAGCCAGAATTCGACGATCACCGCGTCGGCGCTGTGCCGCAGCGCGATGATCTCGTGGTCCTGGTCGGGGAACGCGGTCCGCGTGTAGGCGTAGTAGTCGCGCACCGCCGCTTCGCCGTCGTGCACGATCAGTTGCGGGATCAGCTCGTAACGCGGATGCGGGAAGGTCGACAACACGTCGCCCCAGGCGTGGCGGACCTCGTCGTGGAAGTGGTCGAGCACCAGCTTCTGGCGGGCGACCAGCATGTCGGGAGCGGGAAACGCGGGGATGGTCACCGGCTCAGCGTAATCCGGCGGCCCGGCCCGGCGGGTGGTGTTCGCGCCGCGAATCCGATAGCGGATGTGGTAGTGGATCTGGCACGCACACATGCCTTGGGAGACAGGCGAACTCGGGGCTAGCGCGGCGGAGTCCGGGCCACCGGGCCTAGCGCGGGGGAGTCCAGGCGACCGGCAGGCGCTTGATGCCGTGGATGAATTGCGACAGCAGCCGCGCGGGCTCGTCGGTGGCGACGATGTCGGGGATCTCGTGGCGCAACTCGTCGAACACCACCCGGATCTCGCGGCGCGCCAGGTTGGCGCCCAGGCAGAAGTGCGCGCCCCCGCCGCCGAAACCCAGGTGCGGGTTGGGAGTGCGCGACACGTCGAACAGCCAGGGATTGTCGAACGTCGACTCGTCCCGGTTGGCCGAGTTGTACCAGAGCGCGACCTTGTCGCCGGCCTTCATCTTGGTGCCGCGCAGCTTGACGTCGCGGGTCAGGGTGCGCCGCATGTACACCACCGGCGAGGCCCACCGCACGACCTCCTCCACCGCGGTCGGCGTCAACCGGTCGAAGTCCGAGAACCACTTGTCGCGCTCGTCGGGGTAGCGGGACAGGGCCAGCACCCCGTGGCTGATCGCGTTGCGCGTCGTCTCGTTGCCGGCCACCACCAGCAGGATGAAGAACGACGCGATCTCCGACGACGTCAACCGTTCCCCGTCCACCTCGGCCTCCACCAGGCTGGTGGTCAGGTCGTCGTGATGGTTGACCCGCCGATCCTCGGCCAGCGCGGTGGCGTAGGCGCCGATGTCCATCGACACCTGAAGGAACTCCTCGAAATCGGTGGCCAGGTCCGGGTCGCCGAACCCGAGAATCACGTTGGTCCAATGGAATACCCGCTGATGGTCCTCCTCGGGGATGCCCATCATGTCGCAGATGACCTGCAGCGGCAGCGGCCCGGCCAGCTCGCTGACCAGCTCGGCCTCCCCGTTGGGGTGATTGGCGACCAGCGACGACACCAGCCGGCGGGCCCGCTCGCGCACCGACGCCTCGATGCGCGCCACCACCTTCGGGGTGAACGCGCGGCTGACGATCGAGCGCAGCCGCTGGTGGCGCGGATCGTCGAGCACGATCATCGAGCCGAAATACTCTGCCAGCTCCGGTGTTTGGTCGTTGATGGTGATGTTCGGGACGGAGCTGAAGATCTCCGGATGCCGGCTGGCGAAGTGGACGTCCTCGTGCTTGGTCAGCGCCCAATAACCGTTGCCCGCCACGAACCCGTCCATCTCGATCGCGGGCCAGAACGAGATCGGCGCCTCGCGGCGCAACGTGGCGAAGGCGCCGTCGCGGAAGTCGTCGTCGTATCCCCAAAAGTCAAGCGACTCAAGGTGAATGTCGGCCAGCGGGATGCGGGGCGGCGGCGTCCCGTTGTTCCGTGTGGCCAAGCCCTTTTTCGGTCTCGTCTTGAGGCTCACCGGGACCTCCTCTGTGCTCGGGACTGCTCGGTCAGTGGGTGCACACGGTCCGGGCGGGCGTGCCGACCGAAGCCGTCGCCGCGCTCACCACGTTGCCGTCGACCAGGATCTTGCAGGAGATGGGACCCGGTCCCTGCGCGCTGACGGTGAACACCTCCCCGCCGAACCCGGTGAACTGCGTCGACCAGGGCAGCGGCGCGTTCACCTGATGCAGCTGACCGGTGTCGGTTTGGTAGTAGATGAATTCGGCGACCGCGGGCCCGTTGACCTCGTAGCGGACCTGCGGCATCTGGGGCAGCGCGTGGGCCACACCGCAGGCGTTCGCGAAACCGAAACCGACGGCCACCAACAGCGACGACCCGGCGAGGTGCTTGCTCATAAATGCATCGTGTCACCACGGGCGACGGTAGGGAAGCTTATGGTGAAGCCCGACGCGGGGATTGGTGAACCGAAAGGTGGCGGCAAGGATGTCCGAACACGGCTCGAAGCGTGTGGTCGTTTGGGGTACGGGTTTCGTCGGCAAGATGGTGATCGCCGAGATCGTCAAGCATCCGCTGTTCGAGTTGGTGGGGGTGGGCGTCAGCAACCCGGCCAAGGTCGGCCGCGACGTCGCCGACATCTGCGGGCTGCCCGAGCCGACGGGCGTCATCGCCACCGACGACGTGGACGCCCTGATCGCGCTGAAACCCGACGCGCTGGTGCACTACGGCCCGACGGCCATGCACGCCAAGGAGAACATCGCGCTGATCACCCGGTTCCTGCGGGCCGGCATCGACGTGTGCTCGACCGCGATGACGCCGTGGGTGTGGCCGACCATGCACCTCAACCCGCCCAACTGGATCGCGCCCATCACCGAGGCCTGCGAGCTGGGGGAGTCGTCCTGCTTCACCACCGGCATCGACCCCGGCTTCGCCAACGACCTGTTCCCGATGACCCTGATGGGCCTGTGCTCGGAGGTGCGCCGCGTCCGGGCCTCCGAGCTGCTCGACTACACCAACTACGAGGGCGACTACGAGGTCGAGATGGGCATCGGCCGCGAGCCCGAATACAGCCCGATGCTGGAAAACCGCGACGTGCTGATCTTCGCCTGGGGCGCCACCGTCCCGATGATCGCGCACGCGGCCGGCATCATGCTCGACGAGATCACCACCACCTGGGACAAGTGGGTGACACCCACCGAACGCACCACCGCCAAGGGCGTCATCAAACCCGGGCACGTCGCCGCCGTCCGGTTCACCATCAACGGCGTCTACCGGGGCGAGACCCGCATCCAGCTCGAGCACGTCAACCGGATCGGGCTGGACGCCGCCCCGGACTGGCCGTCCGGCCACGACAACGACGTCTACCGGGTGGACATCGAGGGCACCCCGAGCATCTTCCAGGAGACCGCGTTCCGCTTCACCGACGGCTCCGGGCGGGACGCCGCCGCGGCCGGATGCCTGGCCACCGGGCTGCGGGCGCTGAACGCCGTGCCGGCGGTCAACGAGCTGCGGCCCGGCTGGGTCACTCCGCTCGACCTGCCGCTCATCCCCGGCGCCGGCACCATCCGCTGAGGCGCGCACAGCGTGCGCATAGCCGAAGCTGACCCGAGATACAGGTTCGGACGGCACAATGACGGCTAGCCGAATGCGAGTCGGTGCGCTGCGAACACGGGGATCACACATGGCCAACGGAGCTGGGACCGCACTGGGCTTGTCGATCGGCGCCACCAACCTGGCGGCCGTCACCTCCGATCACGCCGTCACCCGCAAGCCCGTCCTGACGCGGTATCCGGACCGGCCCGCCGAGGTCGGCGTGCCCGCCGAGAATCCCCGGCTGCAGGGGCCCGGCGTGGTGATCACCGGCTTCGTCAACCGGGTCGGCGACCCGCGGCCCGTCGTCGCGTCCGACGGCTCGGTGCACCGCAGCGAGATACTGCTGGCCGACGCGCTGCGGGCGCTGGCCTACGCCGCCACCGGCGGGCGCGCCCTGCCCGACGACATCGCCGTCACCTACCCGGCGCACTGGGAGTCGGCGGCGGTGGAGGCCCTGGGCGCCGCGCTCGGCGAGATCCCCGAATGGTCGCGACGCGCCCGGCCCATCGTGCTGATCCCCGACGCCGCCGCGGCCCTGCTGGCGGTGCGGACCAGCCCGGGCCTGCCGGCGCGCGGAACCGTGGCCGTCTGCGATTTCGGCGGCAGCGGCACCAGCATCACGCTGATGGACGCCGACGGCGACTACCGGGCGCTGGCCCCGACCGTGCGGCACCGGGATTTCTCCGGTGACGTGATCGACCAGGCGCTGCTGGGCGTCGTGGTCGCCAATATGCCGACCACCGGCGCATTCCCCACCGGCACCGCGGCCATCGGCTCGCTGAGCCGGCTGCGCGGCGGGTGCCGGGTGGCCAAGGAGCAGCTGTCCGCCAACACCACGACCACCCTGACCGACGGACTGACCGGGGTGCGCGGCGAAATCCGGCTCACCCGAGCCGAACTCGACGACGCGATCGCCCCCGCGCTGGGTGGCTTCGTCACCGTGCTTCGGGAAACGTTGTCGCGCAACGGGATCCGTGATCTCGCCGCGGTGGTGTCGACGGGCGGCGGGGCGAATCTGCCCGCCGTCACCACCACGCTGGCGCGGCTTTTCCGCGTTCCGGTCGCCACCACGCCGCACCCGCAGCTCACCGCGGCGGTCGGGGCCGCGTTGCGGGTGGCGCACGCGGATGCCGGCGCGACGTTCACCGCACCGGCCGCACCCGCCACCGCCACGGCCCGCGCGGCGGCCCGGCCGGAGCCGCGCGCGGACGCGACCGCGACCGCCGCGGTGCCGCCGGCGAATCCCGCACCGATCGCGGTGCAGGCCTGGTCGGACACCGGGACCGACGCCGCGGCCCCGCCGTCCCGGCGCAAGCGGCTGTTCACCCGGTCGCGGCTGTTCCCCGCGGCGGCGGTCGTCATCGCCGCCGCGGCGCTGCTGCTGGTGGGCACCGCGCTGATGATCGGACTGACCGCGCAGAACAAATCGGACAAATCGGTGACCACCCCGGCGCCCACTCTGAGCACCACCCCGGCGCCGCCCCCACCCAGCGTCACCGCCGAGCCCGCGCCGCCACCCGCGGACATCCCGGTGCCGTCGACGTCGGACACCAATCCGCCCGCCGAGACCGAGACGCCGATGACCACCACGCCGCGGGCCACCCCGCAGGCGGCTCCGCCCGCGCATCCGCTGCCCCCGCGCAGGGTCGCGGCCCCGGCGATCCCGCCCATTCCCGGGCTCAACGAACCCATCCCCGGGCTGGACCGGGTCAACCAGATCATTCAGGAAATCGAAGGCAACCTGGGCGTCGGGTAGTTCCCTTTCGGCTCAGCCCTTTTCGCCCTTGTTCGGAGCGGCGGCGGCTTCCCGGAGCACCTCGTTGAGGGCCTTGTCCTTCTCGATCTGATCCCGCAAGGCCTGCTCGTCGCGGCCCTCGTCGGCGTGATCGGTGCCCTCGGCGACTTCGTGCTTGGGATTGCCGTCCTCGTCCAGCCACTCGTTGACCGCCGTCCCGGACACGCTGCCGCCGGTGCCGGGCAGCACAATGGTGGCCTTGTCCTCGTAGGCCTCCATCATCTCGGCGGCCTTCTTCTTGTCGTCCTCGTCGGGTTCCGGCTTCTCGGTCAACCGCTGATCATCGTCTCGGCCAGAGGCTTGATCGTCTCGCGCGCTCATGCATCTACCCCCTCGCAGTCGCAGATTCGACGATTCCGTGGGGTTACCCGCTGCGCTGTTGTGCCGAAACTCTCATCACTGCGCCGCCTCGCGCTTGACCAGCACCACCAACGCTTGCGGGATCCGCATCGGCTCGGGCGCGCTTGACAGGCGCTGGGCGATCGCGCTCTGCAACTGCTCGACGAACCGCGGGGCCCGCGGGTCGCGGATCCCGTCGTCGAGTCCGGCCACCAGCGCGGGGAACAGCGCGGACCGCGCGAAGGCCGCCCACTGCGCGCCGAACGCCTCGGCGTCGTGGTCGGCCTGGAAGCGAGCCCAGAACCGGTCCGCGGCGTTGAAGATCTCCAGCTGCTCGACCATCAACCCCTCGAACCGACCCTTCGGTGCGAACGGTGCGCGGAAATCCTTCTCGTTGCGGGCGAAGGTGGGAATCGTCATGCGCTGCAACTCATCCGGGCGCAGTAGGCCGTCGCGCCGCTGATCCTCGAGCGCCTCGACGATGGCGTCGAGCAGCGCGGCGAAACCCGCCGAGCAGCGCCCGTCCTCCTCGTCGGCGGCCAGGGTCAACGCCACCAGCCGGCCCTCGGGGGCCAGCTCGCGGCCGCGGAAGGCGACGAAGTTGTGCCAGTCCAGCGCGGCCTGGTCGGCGTAGGCCGCCAGCACCGCGTCGTCCCTGCTGCACGACACG
This sequence comes from Mycobacterium sp. MAC_080597_8934, assembly GCF_000523975.1. Taxonomy (NCBI): domain Bacteria; kingdom Bacillati; phylum Actinomycetota; class Actinomycetes; order Mycobacteriales; family Mycobacteriaceae; genus Mycobacterium; species Mycobacterium sp. MAC_080597_8934. The sequence goes on from NZ_JAOS01000013.1 coordinate 18,580, forward strand.
TGCACATGATCGGGCACCGCACCCGGGGTGCGGCTGAGCCACTGCGTGGCCCACGACGTCCAGCCCAGGTTGACCGTCCGCGACGGCACGATCTGGTTGTAGAACGACCGGCCGATCGCCGAGGTGAACGTCGCCGCATCCGCGTGCAGGTAGCTCTCCGGGTCGTCGGCCACCGTGTCGAACAGCGCCGAGAAGTCATTGCCCGGTAAATCGGTGTGCGCCACCAGGATTGCGTGATCGGGCCGGGTGCGCCGGCGCAGCACCGAAACGGCCGCCGACAACGGCTTGAGCGAATTGTGGCCGTTGGCGGCGCCGTAGTCGGCGACGACGATCGGCTGCGGGGCCTTGGGCAGCGCCACCTGCTCGGCGGCCCGCTCGAACTGCGCGATCGCCTTCGCCAAACCGGCGGCGCGCAGCCGCGAGGCCTCGGTGTAGGTGGGTTCCGGCCGGACCACGATGCTTGATTGGAGGCCCGATTCGGGCGTCCCAGGTTCAGGCATGGATCAACGATAGTGGTTGAGTTGCCGTCAGTTCGGCTTGCCGGGATCAGTGGCCGCGCGCCACCCACTCCTCGTAGTGCACGATCTCGTCGCCGATGGTGGTGCTGTCGCCGTGGCCGGTGTGCACGACGGTTTCGCCGGGCAGGGTGCCGAGCCGGCCGGAGATCGACTGCAGGATGGTCGGGAAGTCCGAATAGGAGCGTCCCGTCGCGCCGGGACCGCCGGAGAACAGCGTGTCGCCGCTGAACACCACGCCGAGTTCCGGCGCATACCAGCACACCGAGCCGGGGGAGTGGCCGGGCGTGTGCAGCGCCAGCAGCTCGGTGCCGGCCACATCGATGGTGTCGCCGTCGGCGATGGTGCGGAAGTCCTTGTCCGGGTGGGTCATTCGCCACAGCACGTCGTCGCCCGGGTGCAGCAGCACCGGGGCGTCCAGCGCGGCGCCCAGCTCGGGGGCCACCGTGACGTGGTCGTTATGGCCGTGCGTGCACACCACCGCCACCACGTTGCGGTTGCCGACGGCCGCCACGATCGGCTCGGCGGTGTGCGCGGCGTCGAACACCACCACGTCGGAGTCGTCGCCGACGATCCAGATGTTGTTGTCGACTTCCCAACTGCCGCCGTCGAGTTTGAAGGTGCCGTGGGTGACGATTTTGTCGATGCCGGCCATCACAGCATCACCACCGAGCGCAGCACCTTGCCGCCGTGCATGTTGTGGAAGGCGGCTTCGACGTCGCCGAGCCCGATGCGCTCGGAGACGAACTTTTCGAGGGGAAGCCGGCCCTGCAGATACAGCTCGATCAGCGTGGGGAAGTCGCGTTCGGGCAGGCAGTCGCCGTACCACGACGACTTCAACGACCCGCCGTGGCTGAAGAAGTCCACCAGCGGCATCTCCAGCGTCATGTCGGGAGTCGGAACACCCACCAGCACAACGGTTCCCGCCAGGTCGCGGGCGTAGAAGGCCTGCTTCCAGGTTTCCGGGCGGCCCACCGCGTCGATCACCACGTTGGCGCCGAACCCGTCGGTGAGGTCCTGAATCGCGGCCACCACGTCGGCCTGGCGGGCGTTGACGGTGTGGGTGGCGCCGAAGCCGCGGGCCCAGTCCAGTTTGGTGTCGTCGGTGTCGACGGCGATGATGCGCCGGGCGCCCACCAGCGCCGCGCCCGCGATCGCGGCATCGCCCACGCCGCCGCAGCCGATCACCGCGACGGTGTCATCGCGGGTGACGGCACCGGTGTTGATCGCCGCCCCCAGCCCGGCCATCACCCCGCAACCCAGCAGCCCGGCGACGGCGGGATCGGCGGCGGGGTCGACCTTGGTGCACTGGCCGGCGGCCACCAGCGTCTTGTCGGCGAACGCCCCGATGCCCAGCGCCGGTGTCAGCTCGGTGCCGTCGGTCAGCGTCATCTTCTGGGTGGCATTGAAGGTGTCGAAGCACAGGTGCGGGCGGCCGCGCTTGCAAGCCCGGCACTGCCCGCACACCGCGCGCCAGTTCAGCACCACGAAGTCGCCCGGCTGCACCGCGGTCACGTCGGGGCCGACGGCCTCGACCCGGCCGGCGGCCTCGTGGCCGAGCAGAAACGGGTACTCGTCGTTGATGCCGCCCTCGCGGTAGGTCAGGTCGGTGTGGCACACCCCGCAGGCGACGACGTCGATCAGCGCCTCACCCGGCCCGGGATCGGGAACGACGATGTCGACCAACTCAACGGGTTCGCCCTTCTTGCGTGAAATCACGCCGCGCACTGTCTGACTCATGGGCTCCAACCTACTGTCGTCCGCCATACATCTCGCGGCGGGCCGTCCACCCATCGACCCGGTGTAGCGTCCCTGGGCGTGACGGCTTTGGAGACGACCGACGAATTCACCGACCGGATCACCGCGGCCATCGACGGCGCCAGCCTGGCGCTGCTGCTGAGCATCGGACATCAGACCGGTCTGCTGGACACGATGGCCGGACTCCCGCCGGCCACCAGCGATCGGATCGCCGAGGCCGCCGGGCTCAACGAACGCTACGTCCGGGAGTGGCTGGCCGGCATGACCACCGGACGCGTCGTCGACTACCACCCCGCCACCGCCGAGTACTCGCTGCCCGCGCACCGCGCCAAGGTGCTGACCCGCGCGGCCGGGCCGGACAACCTGGCCCTGGTCGCCCTGTTCTTCCCGCTGCTGGCCGAGGTCGAGCAGAAGATCATCGGCTGCTTCCGCACCGGCGGCGGCCTGCCCTACACCGAGTTCCCGCGCTTCCACGCGTTGATGGCCGAGCAGAGCGGCGTGGTGTTCGACACCGCGCTGGTCGACGTGGTGCTGCCGTTGGTCGACGGGCTGGTGCCGCGGCTGCGGCGCGGAGCCGACGTCGCCGATTTCGGCTGCGGCAGCGGGCACGCGATCAACGTGATGGCACAAGCGTTTCCGGCCAGCCGATTCACCGGCATCGACTTCTCCGAGCACGCCATCGCCGCCGGGATCGCCGAAGCCGCCGAACGCGGCCTGGCGAACGCGTCCTTCGAAAGTCACAATCTCGCCGATCTCGACAGGGCCGATGCCTACGACCTCATCACGGTGTTCGACGCCATCCACGACCAGGCGCAGCCCGCCCGGGTGCTGGCCAACATCCACCGCGCGCTGCGGCCCGGCGGCGTGCTGCTGATGGCCGACATCAAGGCGTCGAGCCGGCTCGAGGACAACATCGGCGTCCCGATGAGCACCTACCTGTACACCACCTCGCTGATGCACTGCATGACGGTGTCGCTGGCCGCCGACGGCGCCGGGCTGGGCACCGCGTGGGGCACGCAGCTGGCCGTCGCGATGCTGGGCGAGGCCGGCTTCGCCGACGTGCGGGTGGCCGAGATCGAGTCCGACCCGATCAACAACTACTACTACATCGCCCGCAAGAGCTGATGGCGGCGCTCGACGCTCTGGACGAATGGCCCGTCGGGGCCGTCGCCGCCGCGGTGATCGGACCCACCGGCGTGCTGGCCGGCCACGGCGACGCCGAGCGGGTGTTCGCGCTGGCCTCGGTGACCAAGCCGCTGGCGGCGCGCGCCGTGCACGTCGCCGTCGAAGAGGGCGCCGTCGAGCTGGACGCGGCCGCCGGTCCGCCCGGCGCCACCATCCGCCACCTGCTGGCGCACACCTCGGGGCTCTCGATGCACTCCGATCAGGTGCTGGCCCCACCCGGCACCCGCCGCATCTACTCCAACCAGGGCTTCACCGTGCTGGGCCAAACCCTGGAAGAAGAGACCGGCATCGAATTCGCCCGCTACCTGCACGAGGCGGTGTGCCAACCCCTGGGCATGACCGCCACCCGGCTGGACGGGGGCGCGGTGGCGGCCGGATTCGGGGCGACGTCGACCGTGGCGGACCTGGCGGCATTCGCCGGCGACCTGCTGCGGCCGACGACGGTCTCAGCGCGGTTGCACGCCGAGGCGACGACGGTGCAGTTCCCCGGGCTGGACGGCGTGCTGCCCGGCTACGGGGTGCAGCGGCCCAACGATTGGGGGCTCGGTTTCGAGCTGCGCGACGGCAAGGCGCCGCACTGGACCGGCGCGGCCAACTCGGCGCGAACGTACGGTCATTTCGGCCAGGCGGGCGGCTTCATCTGGGCCGACCCCGACATCGAGCGGGCGCTGGTGGTGCTCACCGACCGCGATTTCGGGGAGTGGGCGCTGGACCGGTGGCCGGCGATTTCGGACGCCGTGATATCCGAATACAGCTAAATCGGATCGCACACTAGCGCAACATGGGTATCACAGGGCACAATAGACACGCGCGACACAGCAAAAATCGAAGATTTGCGCAAGCTGCCCTGCTTGCCGGGTCCACAGGTCGTTGGGGAAGACGTCCCTCGTGGAACCGAAGGAGCAGGAAATGCGAGCGTCGAACCAATTCGCCGACGTGACGACTGGCGTGGTGTACGTGCACGCCTCGCCGGCGGCGGTGTGCCCGCATGTCGAGTGGGCGTTGTCGTCGACCCTGGGGGCCAAGGCCAACCTGACCTGGACGCCCCAGCCGGCGATGCCCGGACAGCTGCGCGCGGTCACCAACTGGGTCGGTCCGGTGGGCACCGGCGCCAAGCTGGCCAACGCGTTGCGCTCCTGGTCCGTGCTGCGGTTCGAGGTCACCGAGGACCCCAGCCCCGGAGTCGACGGCCACCGCTTCAGCCACACCCCGCAACTGGGTCTGTGGAGCGGGGCCATGAGCGCCAACGGCGACATCATGGTCGGGGAGATGCGGCTGCGCGCGATGATGGCCCAGGGCGCCGACACGCTGGCCGCCGAGCTGGATTCCGTGCTGGGGACGGCCTGGGACGAGGCGCTCGAGGCATTCCGCGACGGCGGCGACGCCGGCGAGGTGACCTGGCTGAGCCGGGGCGTGGGTTAGGGCCCGGCCCGCAGGATCCGCAGCGCGCCCGGAACGGCGGAGATCTCCGCCGGCAGCGGGCAGGCGAAGTCGCCGTCGGCGTAGACGTTGATCCCCGGACACTCGACGTGGATGGATTTGGCCCGCGCCGTGCTCACCTGCTCGAGTTCGACGTGCGTGCCCTTCATCACGGTGGGGAACAGGCGGACCAGCTTGGCGCGCGATGCCTCGTGCACCATGGTGATGTCGAGCAGGCCGTCGGCGTGGTCGGCGGCCGGGCAGATCCGCATTCCGCCGCCGTAGCTGCGGGTGTTGCCGAAGGCGGCCAGCGTGATGTCGGCGTCGATCTCGCGGGCGCCGTCGAGCACCAGGCGAAAAGGTAAGAGCCGCAACTGGGACAGCTCGGCGAGCATGGCCACGTAATAGCGCAGCCGGCCGTGCGGCCAGCGCATCCGGTTGGCGCGATCGGTGACCAGCGAGTCGAAGCCGGTGGCCGCCACGGTGCCGAACCATTTGTCGAATCCGTTGTCGGCCCGAATCCGGCCCAGGTCAACGGTTTCGGCCCAGCCGTCGACGATGATGTCGGCGGCCGACTCGGGATCCTTGGTGGGGATCCCGAATTCACGGGCGTGGTCGTTGCCGGTGCCGGCCGGGACGATGCCGGCGGGAATGTCGGTGCCCGCCAACACTTGTAGCGCGTTGGAGAACACCCCGTCGCCCCCGGTCACGATGACCGCGTCGGCGCCCTTGTCCAGTGCCGCGCCGACCAGGTGCCGGGCGTCTTGCGGGTCGTCGCCGATGATTTCGACGACCTCCACCCCGCGCCGGTGCAGCCGGGCGATCGCCCGCTGCGCGGCGGCCACCGCGGCGCCGTGCCCGGAGGCCGGGTTGGTCAGCGCGATCACCTTGCCGATCTCGTACCGGCGTAGCCGTGCAGCCGGGGACGTCACGGAATCAGCTTGCCGGGGTTGAGGATTCCGGCCGGGTCCAGGGTGTCCTTGACCGCGCGTAACACCTGCACTCCCAACTCGCCGATCTCCTCGCGCATCCACGGCCGGTGGTCGGTGCCGACGGCGTGGTGGTGGGTGATGGTCCCGCCGGTGGCCATGATCGCATCCGAGGCGGCCTTCTTGGCGGTTTTCCACTGCTCGATCGGATCGCCGCGTTGCCCGGCGACCACGGTGAAGTACAACGACGCGCCCGTGGGGTAGACGTGCGAAATGTGGCACATCACCAGCGCCGGGGTGCCGGTCTGCGCCAGCGCGGTGGTGAGTGCTTGCGTGACAGCGGCTTTCAGCGCCGAGATGTTGGACCAGTCGGTGGCCGTCTCGAGTGTTTCGCACAGCGCCCCGGCCGCCAGCAGTGAGTCGCGCAGGTAGGGCGCACCGAACCGGCCGCGCTCCCAGGCCCGGGCCGGGCCGTCCCCCAGCGACGTTCCGCCCTGGGCCGCCAGCAGCGCGCTGGTTTCGGCGTGCCGGCTGTCGACATGTTGTTTGGTGCCCTCGAACATGGTGATGCACAGGCAGCCGCCGGTGATCCGGGACTCGCCGATCGCCTCCGTGGTGGCCAGGTTGACCCCGGTCTCGGCCTCGTCGGAGAGGCGAATCACGGTGGGGCCGGTGCCATTCTGGGTGACCGCGCGCAGGGCGGCCGCTCCGGTTTCGAAGTCGGGGAACGACCATGCCTCGTAGCGAACGGCCTGCGGAATGCGGTGCACCCGCAGCCGCACCCGGGTGATGACGCCCAGGGTGCCCTCCGAGCCGATCAGCAGCTGACGCAGGTCCGGGCCGGCGGCCGACTCCGGTCCGCGCCCCAGGTCCATGGTGCCCACCGGGGTGACCACCCGCAGCCCGCGCACCATGTCGTTGAACCGGCCGTAGCCCGCCGAGTCCTGCCCGGAGGACCGGGTTGCGGCGAAGCCACCGACGGTGGCGTATTCGAAACTCTGCGGAAAATGGCCAAGCGAAAAGCCATGTGCACCAAGCAGTTTCTCAGCATCCGGGCCGGTGACCCCGGCCCCGAGAACCGCCAGGCCGGACACCGGGTCCAACGAGATCAGCTGATCGAAACGGCGCAGATCCACCGCGACGGCGGCGCCGAACCCGGCGCGCTCGGGGGCGAGTCCGCCGACCACGCTGGTGCCCCCGCCGAACGGTACGACCGCGATCCGATGCTGGGAGCAGTAGCGCAGAATCGCGGCGACGGACTCGTCGTCGCCGGGCAGCAACACGGCGTCGGGCGCATCCTGCGGGCCCGGGCTGTTGCGGCTGAGCAGGTCGATGGTGGACTTGCCGCCCGCGTGCAGCAACCGATCGGAATCGGCGGTGCGGCAGTACTCGGGGCCGACGATGGCGGTCAGCGCCTCCCGGTCCGCCGGCGATAGCGTGGACGGACGCAACCGCACCTGCTCGGGTCGCGGCTCGGCCGCGCGGGACCCCTCGATCCCCACGGCCTGCTGCAGCAATGACCGGATGCCCTCGGAGAGCGGTTTGGCCGCGGCGGGATCCCCCCAGGCGTTCCATTTCATCGGCGGCAGCAGCCGCTCCGGATGCGTCATGCGTTACAGTATTACAGATGCTGTCAATCCGTAACGATAAGCCGGACGCCGCGCTGGACACCGGCGAGCGCATCATGGCGGCCGCGGCCAGCTGTGTGGTCGACTTCGGCGTGGACCGGGTGACCCTGGCCGAGATCGCCCGGCGGGCCGGCGTCAGCCGGCCGACGGTGTACCGGCGCTGGCCGGACACCCGGTCGATCGTCGCGGCGCTGTTGACCCGGCATGTCACCGACGTGATGCGGGCCGCGCCGTTGCTCGGCGACGACCGGGAATCGCTGGTGCGACAGATCGTTACGGTGGCCGACCTGTTGCGCCAGGACCGACTGGTGATGTCCGTGTTGCACTCGGAGCTGGCGCCGATCTACATCACCGAGCGGCTCGGCACCAGCCAGCACATGTTGATCGACGCCCTCGCCGCCCGGCTGCGGGTGGCCCAGCGTAATGGCAGCGTCCGGCCCGGCGACCCGGTGCAGATGGCCACCATGGTGTTGCTGATCGCCCAGTCGACCATCCAGTCGGCGCAAATCGTCGAACAGCTGCTCGACGCCGAGGCGCTGGCCACCGAACTCGCCTACTCGCTGAACGGATACCTGTCGTGATCCCCGACCCCAGCGCGCTCAACGCCGCCCGCCGGACCGCCGACTTGGCCGCGCTCGCCGAGGGTGAGCCGCTGGACGTGCTGGTGATCGGCGGCGGCATCACCGGGGCCGGGATCGCGTTGGACGCCGCCGCGCGCGGGCTGCGGGTGGCGCTGGTGGAAAAGCGCGATCTGGCGTTCGGCACCAGCCGCTGGAGCTCCAAACTCGTGCACGGCGGGCTGCGCTATCTGGCCAGCGGCAAGGTCGGCATCGCCCGGCGCAGCGCCCTCGAACGCGGAATCCTGATGACCCGCAACGCCCCTCATCTGGTGCACGCGATGCCGCAACTGGTGCCGTTGCTGCCGTCAATGAGCCGGGCCACGCGGGCGCTGGTGCGCGGCGGCTTCCTGGCCGGCGACGCGCTGCGCTTCCTCGCCGGCACGCCGGCCTCGACACTGCCCCGCTCGCAACGGATCTCGGCGCAGCGCGTCGTGCAGCTGGCGCCGACCGTGTGCCGCGACGGCCTGGACGGGGGATTGCTGGCCTACGACGGTCAACTGATCGATGACGCCCGGCTGGTCACCGCGGTGGCGCGCACCGCCGCTCAGCACGGCGCGCGGATCCTCACCTACGTCGCGGCGTCGCGGGCCACGGGTACGTCGGTGCGGTTGACCGACGTGCGTGGCGGCGGCTCGTTCGACGTGTCGGCCGGCGCGGTGATCAACGCGGCCGGCGTGTGGGCGGGCGAGATCGACGGCTCGTTGCGGTTGCGGCCCAGCCGCGGCACGCATCTGGTCTTCGACGCTGCCGCCTTCGGCAATCCGACTGCGGCGCTGACGATTCCGATTCCCGGCGAGCTCAACAGATTCGTCTTCGCGATGCCCGAACAGCTGGGCCGGGTCTACCTCGGGCTGACCGACGAGGCCGCGCCCGGTCCCATCCCGGACGTGCCGGAGCCGTCCGTCGAGGAGATCACGTTCCTGCTCGACACGGTGAACACCGCGCTGGGCACGGCGCTGGCCGCCACCGACGTGATCGGCGCCTACGCGGGGCTACGGCCGCTGATCGACACGGGTGAGGGCCGCACCGCCGACGTCTCCCGCGAACACGCCGTCGTCGAATCCGCGTCCGGGGTGATCAGCGTGATCGGCGGCAAACTGACCGAATACCGTTACATGGCACAGGATGTGCTCGATCGTGCCGTGCGGGTGCGGCGGCTGCGCGCCGCGAAATGCCGGACCCGCAACCTGCCGCTGATCGGGGCGCCGGCCAACCCCGGGATCACCGGAGCGCCGCACGTCGCACTGCCGGAGTCACTGGTGTCGCGGTACGGCGCCGAGGCGGCCAAGGTCGTCGCGACCGCCGGTTGCGAGCGGCCGACCGAACCGGTCGCCGACGGAATCGACGTCATTCGAGCCGAGTTCGAATACGCGATCACCCACGAGGGCGCGCTGGAGGTCTCCGACATCGTCGATCGGCGGACCCGGATCGGCCTGGTGCCGCGCGACCGCGAGCGGGTGGTGGCCGTGGCCGAGGAGTTTCTCGCCCGCTTCGGGTAGGGCGGCTGGGTCACCCCCCACGCCTCGGGTATTGATAGTTCCTATCGAATGATAGACACTGTCAGTTCTGGGCGGGAGTGGAAAGGGGACGAGATGACCACGCGAGTGCCTGTGCTCATCGTCGGGGCCGGCGTCGGCGGCCTGTCCATGTCGGCGCTGCTGACCCAACACGGTGTCCGGTCGCTGCTGGTGGAGAAGCGGCGCGAGGTCTTCCTGTACCCGAAGGCCCGCAACCTGAGCTTTCGCAGCTTGGAGATCCTGCGCGGGATGGGTCTGGGCGACGAGGTGCATGCGGTCGCCGAGCACGTCTCGACCGTAGTGGCCAAGCCGGCGCTCAACAGCCCCGAGGAGCGACCGGCGCTCGACGTCGAGGGGATCTTCGCCGGTCTGGAGCGGTTCAGCCCCGAACCGGCGGCGCAGTACTGCCCGCAGAGCCGGCTCGAGCCGATCCTGCTCGCCGCGACCCGGCGCGGCGGCAGCGAGGTGCGCTACCGGACCGAGCTGTCCTCGATCGACATGGACGAGGCCGGCGTCACCGCGGTGGTTCGCGACGCCGAGTCGGGGACGCCCGAGACGATCCGCGCCGACTATCTGATCGGCGCCGACGGGGTGCACAGCCCTCTCCGTAACCTGTTGGGAATCACCACGTCTGGATACGGCGCGCTGCCCATCTACGTCGTCTTCGTCTACTTCCGGGCGCCCTGGCGAAAGTTCATCCCGCACTTGCACGACGGCGACGGTGTGCAGGTCAAGAACGCCGACGTGGACGGCATCTTCCTGGTCGCCGAGGGTGACCTCGGCATGTTCATCACCACCTACTTTCCCGACGAGGGCGAGACGGCCGAGCAGTTCACGCCGCAGCGCTGCCGCGAGCTGCTCACCAAGGCGATCGGCGAGCCGCTCGACATCGACGTCATCGAGGTCGCGGCATGGCAGCCCTACGAGCAGGTCGCCGACCGATTCGATTGCGGGCGAGCGTTTTTGGTGGGCGATTCGGCGCACACCATGCCGCCGTTCAAGGCCGGGGGAGCCAACACCGCGATCCAGAGCGCGCACAACCTGGCCTGGAAACTCGCCGCCGTGCTGCGAGGCGCGGCCGGACCGGCGCTGCTGGACACCTACCACGCCGAGCGGCACCCCGTCGGCGTCTTCGCCGCGCGCCAGTCGCTCACCGGGCCGTCGATGGCCCTGCTGAGACCGGGTGGGAAGCGGCCGCAACTGCCGGCCGACGAAGAGGCCCCGATCTTCGCCCTGATGATCGGATACCGCTACGGCGCGAACGGCATCGAGCTGGTGGACGAGTTGCGCGCCCAGCCGGGCACCCGGGTGCCACACGTCTGGGTGCGCGACGGTGTCTCGACCCTCGACCTGGTGGGCCCGGAGTTCACCGTGCTCACCGGCGACGAACGCTGGTGTGCCGCAGCGGCTTCGGTGTCGCTACCGGCGCACCGGGTCTACAACGACCAGTGGGCGGCGATCACCGGGCTGGCGCCGGACGGGGCACTGCTGATCCGGCCCGACGATTTCGTCGGGTGGCGCGCCGACGAGCTGCCCACCGACCCGCAAACCGCTCTCCGCCAAGCGCTTTCGCTGTGCCTGGGCCGGGCACGTTAGGGCGCGAGCAGACGCAAAAGCCCCCGATGCGCGGCGTGTCGCGGGGCTTTTGCGTCTGCTCGCGCGGGAAAAGTGGGGTTACAGCGGGATGTTCTTGTGGCGGCCGCGGCGCGCCGGCGCCTGGGCCAGCGCCTCGGTGAGCTTGCTGCGGGTGTGCGCCGGGTCGATCTTCTCGTCGACCACGCCGATCTCGATCGCACTGTCCACACCGCCGGCGATCTTCTCGTGCTCGGCGGCCAGCTGGTCGTGCAGCGCCTCGCGCTCGTGCTCCGGGGCGGCGGCCAGCTTCTTCTTGTGCAGGATGCCGACGGCGGCCTTGGCTCCCATCACCGCGACCTCGGCGTCCGGCCAGGCGAACACCTTGGTCGCGTTCAGCGAACGGGAGTTCATCGCAATGTAGGCCCCGCCGTAGGTCTTTCGGGTCACCAGGGTGACCCGCGCAACGGTGGCCTCGCCGAAGGCGTGCAGCAGCTTGGCGCCGCGACGCACCACACCGCCCCACTCCTGGTCGACACCGGGCAGATAGCCCGGCACGTCGACGATCACCACCAGCGGAATGCCGAAGGCATCGCACAGCCGTACGAAACGCGCTGCCTTCTCGGCACTTTCGGAGTTCAGGCAACCGCCCAGCCGCAGCGGGTTGTTGGCCAGCACGCCGACCGTGCGACCGGACAGCCGGCCCAACCCGATCACCATCGACGGCGCCCAGTTCGCCTGGAACTCGTCGAACGGGGTCTCGTCGTCGAGGATCGCGGTCACGATGGGGCGGACGTCGTAGGCGCGGCGGGCCGACTCGGGCAGCAGCGCGTGGATGTCGGTGTCGCCGGCCTCGGCCTTGGTGCGGTCGAAATGGCCCTGCTGGCAGAACAATCCGACCAACCGGCGACCGCGCTCGTAGGCGTCGAGCTCGTCGTCGGCGACGATGTGGCACACCCCGGACTTCTTGTGGTGGGTCTCGGGGCCGCCGAGCGAGGCCATGTCGACGTCCTCGCCGGTGACGCTGCGCACCACGTCGGGTCCGGTGACGAACACCCGGCTCTCCGGCGCCATCACCACGACGTCGGTCAGCGCCGGCCCGTAGGCGGCGCCACCGGCCGCGAAGCCGACCACCACCGAGATCTGCGGGATGTAGCCGGACGCGCGGATCATCGCCTCGAACACCAGGCCCACGGCGTGCAACGCCTTCACGCCCTCGGCCAGCCGGGCACCGCCGGAGTGCCAGATGCCCACGATCGGGCTCTGCTCCTCGATGGCGGTGTCGTAGGCGTCGACGATGTGCGAGCAGCCCTCGATGCCCATGGCGCCGCCCATGACGGTGCCGTCGGTGCAGAACGCGATGGTGCGCACACCGTTCACGGTTCCCGCGGCGGCAAGCACGCCCGAGCGGTCACGTTCGTGCAGCAGCGCGACGCTGCCGTCGTCGAAGAAATTGCTCAGGCGCAACAGCGGGTCGCGGGGGTCGAGCGACTCGCCAACCGTCTCGGGGGCCGTGATAGTCATCGCAGGTCTCCTGTATTCCGGTGCTGCTCGGGACGGTGGGTTCAGTACCGTCCGAAGGCGATGGCGACGTTGTGGCCGCCGAAGCCGAACGAGTTGTTGATCGCGTACTGGTAGTTGCCCGGTCGCGGTTTGCCCGCCACCACGTCCAAATCGATTTCGGGGTCGAGGTTTTCCAGGTTCAGGGTGGGCGGGACGACCTGGTCGCGCAGCGCCAGCACGGTCAGGATGGACTCGACCGCGCCGACCGCGCCGACCGAGTGGCCGAGCGCGGCCTTGGGGGCGTAGACGGCGGCGTTGCCGCCGTGCGGGCCCAGCGCGTTGTTGATGGCCTTGCTCTCGGCCACGTCGCCCACCGTGGTTCCGGTGGCGTGCGCGTTGACGTGATCGATGTCGCCGGGCGTCAGGCCGGCCAGCTGGATGGCGCGGCTCATGGCGTGCCCGGCGCGTTCGCCGTTGGGGTCGGGGGCGACCATGTGGTAGCCGTCGGAGGTGATGCTGGCGCCCATGATGCGGGCCAGGATGTTGGCGCCGCGGGCCTTGGCGTGTTCCTCGGTTTCGATCACCATCAGCGCGCCGGCCTCGCCGAACACGAAGCCGGTGCGGTCCCGGTCGAACGGGCGGCAGGCGCCGACGGGGTCGTCGTTCTTGGTCGACATCACGATGCGCATCTGGGCGAACGCCGCGATGGGCACCGCCTCGATCTTCGTCTCGACGCCGCCGCAGATCGCGATGTCGGCCTCGCCGAAGACGATGTTGCGCCACGCCTGGGCGATGCCCTCGGAGCCCGACGCGCACGCCGAGACCGGGGTGATGACGCCCGCCTTGGCGTGGTGTTCCAGCCCGACCGCCGCGGCTGCGCCGTTGGGCATGTACTTCTGCACACCGAGCGGGGAGACCGCCTTCATGCCCCGCGCGCGCATGTCGTCGTAGCTGAAGACCATTTCCTCGGATGACCCCAGGCCGGTGCCGATGGAGACCATCAGCCGGTTGCTGTCCACCTCGGGCGAGCCGGCGTTCTCCCAGACCCGCCGGCCCAAGATGGTGGACATCCGTTGCAGGTAGCCCGTCCGGCGCAGCTCGACGCGGGTCAGCTGACTGTCGAACTCCTCCAACAGATGTCCGCCGATGCGCACCGGCAGGTCGAACTCCTCGACGAAGGGATCGTCGAGTGTGCGGATACCACTTTGACTGTCCAGCAACAGCTTCCAGGTGGTCTCGGCGTCAGTCGCCAGCGCGGTCGTCATGGCGATGCCGGTGACGACCACGTTCGGGAGCGTTTTCCCGGTAACCAGCTCTGTCATGGGTCTTGCGAAGATTCCTTCCCTAACTTGTCCGGCAACTTTGCGGGCCGTTGCGGCCCGCATCGTCGCCGGACGGCGTGCTCAGTAGCGCCCGAAGGCCAGTGCCACGTTGTGGCCACCGAAGCCGAACGAGTTGTTGATCGCGTATTGGTAGTCGCCGTAGCGGGGTTCGCCCGCCACGATGTCCAGATCGATTTCGGGGTCCGGGGTTTCATAGTTCAAGGTGGGCGGAATGACGCCGTCGCGCAGGGTCAGCACCGTGAGCACCGATTCCAGCGCGCCGACCGCGCCGATCGAGTGTCCCAGCGCGGACTTCGGCGCATACACCGCCGCCTCCTGACATCCGGCCACCCGGATGGCGTTGGCCTCGGCGGTGTCACCGATCGGCGTCGCGGTGCCGTGCGCGTTGACGTGGTCGACGTCCTTGGGGGACAGGCCCGCCAACTCCAGCGACCGCGTCATGGCCCGGCCCGCCCGCACACCGTCGGCCGCCGGGGCCACCATGTGGAACGCGTCGGACGTGATGCCGGCACCCATCAACCGGGCCAGCGGCTTGGCGCCGCGGGCCTTGGCGTGCTCCTCGGTCTCGATCAGCATCAGCGCACCGGCCTCGCCGAACACGAACCCGTCGCGGTCCTTGTCGAACGGCCGCGACGCCCGCTCGGGCTCGTCGTTGCGCGTCGACATGGCCCGCATCATCGAGAAGGCCGCGATCGGCAGCGCCTCGATAGGGCCCTCGACACCACCGCACACGGCAACATCGGCGTCGCCCATGACGATCTGGCGCCACGCGTGGGCGATCGCCTCCGAGCCCGACGAACAGGCTGACACCGGGGTGATCACCCCGGCGCGGGCGCCGAGCTGCAGACCCACCACGGCGGCGGCGCCGTTGGGCATGATCATCTGCACGGCCAGCGGCGACACCTTGCGGGGGCCGCCCTCGTTCATCAGGTCGTAGCTCTCCACGATCCGCTCGGCACCACCGAGGCCGGTGCCCACCACGACCGAGAACCGGTCGGGGTCGAGCTCCGGGTTGCCGGCGGTCTCCCACAGCTGGGTGCTGAGCAGCTTGGCCAGCCGCTGGACGTAGGACATGCGGCGCAGGTCGAGCCTGCTCATCCGCTCGTCGATGGGCTCCTTGAGGTGTCCACCGATCCGGACCGGCAGGTCCCACTTGGTGATGTAGTCGTCTTCGAGGACGTGGATGCCGCTTTCGCCGGCGAGTAGACCCTTCCACGTGCTCTCGACGTCCGGCGCGATCGACGTCGTCGCCGTGACGGCGGTTACCACAACGCTGGGGTAACCGCCGTTAGCAGTGGAAGGCTTACTCACTTGCTGTCCGCTTCCAGCCTTGCCTTGACGTTGGCGACCGCCTCGGGGTTCTCGGTCTCCAGCTTGGCGCGCAACGCCTCGGCAGCCTCGGGGTTCTCTTCCTCGAGCTTCTGGATGTAGGCCACGACGTCACCGACGGTGCGCAGACCGGCGAGGTCCTCGTCGGGAATCTTGACGCCGTACTTGTCCTCGGTCTGCACGGCGATCTCGACCATCGACAGCGAGTCGATGTCCAGGTCGTCGACGAAGGACTTCTCCGGGGTGACCTCGGAGGGCTCGATACCGGTCACCTCTTCGATGATCTCGGCGATACCGGCGATGATTTCTTCCTGGCTGACAGCCACAGCATTTCCCTTCGTAATGTGTTGTGAATCAGTCGAACTGACGTGTGTTATGCGGTTGTACTGGTCGAGCTGGCTTTTAAAGCTCAGCCAAAGCGTCCAGGTCTGCGGGTGACTTCACGGCTCGTGCCGAAACCCCCCGAAGTTCTCGTTTGGCGATGCCGGTGAGAGTGCCCGCGGGCGGGAACTCCACGGCCGCTGCGACTTCCAGCTCACGCAGCGTGGCGGTGCACAGGTCCCAGCGGACCGGCTGGGTCAGCTGGGCGACCAGCGCCTCCATCGCCGCGGCCGCCGAGGCGACCGGCTTGCCGTCGCGGTTGGACAGCAGCGTGGCGGTGGGCTCGGCCGTCTGGACGGCGGCCGCCGCGGCGGCGTAGCCGTCGAGCGCCGAGGCCATGTACTTGGTGTGGAACGCTCCGGCCACCCCGAGGGCGCGCACCCGGGCCTTCGCCGGGGGATCCTCGGCCAGCTTCTCCAGCGCGGCCAGCGACCCGGCGGCCACGATCTGGCCGGCGGCGTTGCGGTTGGCGGGGAACAGGTCGAGCTGCTCGAGCCGGGCGAGGACCTCGGCCTCGTCGCCGCCGAGCACCGCGGACATGCCGGTCGGCTCGACCGCGCACGCCTTGGCCATCTCGGCGCCGCGGGTGGCGGCCAGCGCGACGGCGTCGTCAGCGGCCATCACGCCGGCGATCGCGTAGGCGGCGATCTCCCCGACGGAGTGGCCCGCCACGACCAGGTCGGCGTCGGCGAGCAGGCCGCGCCGGGTCAGCACCTGGTGGGCGAGCAGCGTGGCGGCGACGACCAGCGGCTGGGTGACCGCGGTGTCGGTGATCTCTTCGGTCGATGCGGTGGTGCCCAGGCGAACCAGGTCGAGGCCGCTGGCCTTGGACCACAGCGCCAACTGGTCGGCGGCGCCGTCGAGCTCCAGCCACGGCGAGAGCATCCCCTCGGTCTGCGAACCCTGTCCGGGCGCAAGCAATGCAATCACGTGTTTAAGAGAACACTGTGGAAACGGTTTTGGCGGGTGTAACAGATTATGAACCTCGTCTTAGGTTTTTGTGTACACCCTACAAAATAGCTCGGTAAGCTACTGGTTTGATATCGTGCCGCGATCTGTTGCCCGGGTCACTATCCGCCCGATTGCCCCCGCGCAGCACCATTGACCGGCAGCGGAACGGCGGGCATGGCGGCGCCGGCGGCGCTGGGCGGGTGCGTCGGGTAGTTGAGCTGCCCGACCGTCGCGGCCACTCGCAGCACATATGCGTCCCGCGGCTGCATGGGATCGCGGCCGGTGAAGTCGGTGATCCGCTTGAGTCGGTAGCGCACGGTGTTTGGATGAACGAACAACTTTCTGGCACAAGCCTCAATCGCGCCACCAGAATCTAAGAAAGCGTCCAGGGTTTCGATGAGGGTGGGGCCGGCGTCGGCCAACGGGCCCATCACGTCGGTGTGCAGCGCCACGATCGCCGACGCATCGCCCATCAGGGCGCGTTCCGGCAGCAGCTCGCGGGCCAGCACCGGCCGTGGCGCTCCGCGCCAGCCGCCGACCGCGTTCATCCCGGATATCGCCTCGCTGGCGCTGTGGTAGGCCGCCGTCAGCATCGGTGCGGTGGGCCCGACGACGACAGGTCCGTCGGAGAACGCCTCCAGCAGATCGCCCAGGAATTTGTCGGTCGGTGACAATTGGCCGGAAACGATAGCGACCAGCCAGGTGCCGTGCACGTCGGTCAGTGCCGCCCGGCCGTGCTGCGCGGCGATGTCGCGGACGTGCTGGCTGGCGCGTTCGCTGTCGCCGGGGCCGGTCGAGCCGTCGCGGCCGGGCGCCGGCGTCCCGACCACGACCGTCGCCGGGGCGGTGGTGTCCCAGTTCAGCGCCGCGGCGCGGGACAGCAGCTCCGGGCCGGTGTCGCCCCGGACCACCGCGTCGACCACGCTGGCTTCCATCCGGCTGTCCCAGGTGCCGCGCGCCTCGGCGGCGTCGGCGTAGGCGGTGGCGGCGGTGAAGGCCAGGTCGCGGCTGTATTTGAGGACGCCGACGGTCAGGGCGGTCAGCTGCTCTTCGGAGCGGGCCAGCAGCGGCACCACCTCCTCGAAGAACTCCATGGTGACCCGGACCATCTCCACGCTGTGCCGCAGCGCGATGCGGCGGGCTAGGTCCTGGGGCACCAGCTCGAAGGCCTGCGCGGTGTGCCGGACGTTGCTCTTGGGGTCCTGCATCCATTCGGCGAAGTTGACCACGGCCGTCTGCACTACCAGCGACACGCTGGCTCGCTGGGAGGCTTCCAGGTCGGCGAAGAACGGCAACCGGTCCTGCATCACCGACACCGCCTCGGTGGCCAGCCGGCCCGAATACTGCTTCAGCCGGCGCAACACCGATTCCGGGACGGTATCCAGCGTCTCCAGCGGCGACCGGGGATGCTTCGCGAACGGGCCGGCGAACGGGTTGTCATTCACCCCTAAAACCTACGCCATCTTTTGGAGACTTCCCCCAAAGGGGCCGGGGTGTCGGGCTGTTAGGCGCGGGGCTGGCGCTCGGGTGGTGGGGAGCCGCGGCGGCTGCGTGGGGCTTTGCCGGCCGAGCGTGAAATTAGCTTCACGCTCGGCCTCGACCGTGAAGCTAACTTCACGCTCGGCGGAGGCGCGGTGGGCGTGGGCGCGGCGGGGTGGTGGGCGACGGGCGTGGGCGACAGGCGGGGGCGCGGGAGCGTGGGCGCCCCGCCCCCGGGCGCCGTTAGGCCACGCCGGGGTCGGACGTCTGCTCGGGGGCGGCCAGCACGTCGTCGATGCGGTACTGGCGTGCGGCGGCGACCGGCACCGACGGGTCGATCTCGCCGTCGCGCGCCAGCGCCTCGAGCACCGCGACCACCTGCGACTCCGCGTCGGTGTTGAAGTAGCGCCGCGCCGCGGGCCGGGTGTCGGAGAAGCCGAACCCGTCGGTGCCCAGCGTCACGTAGGTGCCCGGCACCCACGGCCGGATCTGCTCGGGAACCGCCCGCATCCAGTCCGACACGGCGACCACCGGCCCGCTGGCATCCGACAGCGCCTGCGTGACGTAGGGGACGCCGGCGGGCCGGTCCGGGTGCCGCAGCCTGGCCCGGTCGATCGCCACGCCGTCGCGGTTCAACTCGCCCCAGCTGGTCACCGACCACACGTCGGCGGCCACGTCCCACTCGTCGGCCAGCATCTTCGCCGCGTTCAGCGCCGACGGCATGGCCACTCCGGAAGCCAGGATCTGCGCCTTGTTGGCGCGCTGTTCGGTGGCCACGTGGTAGCGGTAGAGGCCGCGCAGCAGACCCTCCGGATCGAAGTTCTCCGGCTCCGGCGGCTGCACGTACGGCTCGTTGTAGACCGTGATGTAGAAGTACACGTCCTCGGGGTTCTCGCCGAACATCCGCGCCAGCCCGCTCTCCACGATGTAGGCGATCTCGTAGGCGAACGCCGGGTCGTAGGCGACCACGGCCGGGTTGGTGGCGGCCAGCAGCAGCGAGTGGCCGTCGGCGTGTTGCAGGCCCTCGCCGGTCAGGGTGGTGCGCCCGGCCGTCGCGCCCAGCAGGAAGCCGCGCGTCATCTGGTCGGCGGCGGCCCACAGCCCGTCACCGGTGCGCTGGAAGCCGAACATCGAATAGAAGATGTAGATCGGGATCATCGGCTCGTTGTGCGTCGCATACGACGTCCCGGCCGCGATGAACGATCCCACTGACCCGGCCTCGTTGATGCCCTCGTGCAGGATCTGCCCGACTTCGCTTTCCTTGTACGCCAACATCAATTCGGCGTCCACGGCGGTGTACAGCTGGCCGTTGCGGTTGTAGATCTTCAGCGACGGGAACCAGGAGTCCATGCCGAAGGTGCGCGCCTCGTCGGGAATGATCGGCACGATCCGCGGGCCGATCTCCTTGTCCCGCAACACTTCTTTGAAGGTGCGCACCGTCGCCATGGTGGTGGCGACCTCCTGTGTACCCGACCCCTTCTTCAGCGCGGCGTAGATGTCGCGGCCGGGAAGCCGCAATGCCTTTGCCTTGGTGCGGCGTTCGGGCAGAAAGCCGCCCAGGGTGCGGCGCCGGTCGAGCATGTAGCGGATCTCCGGGGCGTCCGAGCCGGGGTGGTAGTAGGGCGGCAGGTAGGGGTTCTCGTCCAGCTGGGCGTCGCTGATCGGAATGCGCATCGCGTCCCGGAAGTGCTTGAGGTCTTCCAGCGCAAGCTTTTTCATCTGATGCGTGGCGTTGCGGCCCTGGAAGTGCGCACCCAGCGAGTAGCCCTTGATGGTCTTGGCCAAGATCACCGTGGGCTGGCCCTTGTGGTCGACGGCGGCCCGGTAGGCGGCATACACCTTGCGGTAGTCGTGGCCGCCGCGCTTGAGGTTCCAGATCTCGGCGTCGGTCATGTTCTCCACCAGCGCCTTGGTGCGCGGGTCGCGGCCGAAGAAATGGTCGCGCACGTAGGCGCCGTCGTTGGCCTTGTAGGTCTGGTAATCCCCGTCGGGCGTGGTGTTCATCAGGTTCACCAGCGCGCCGTCCCGGTCGGCGTGCAGCAGGGCGTCCCACTCGCGGCCCCAGACCACCTTGATGACGTTCCAGCCGGCGCCGCGGAAGAACGACTCCAGTTCCTGAATGATCTTGCCGTTGCCGCGCACCGGGCCGTCGAGGCGCTGCAGGTTGCAGTTGATCACGAACGTCAGGTTGTCCAGCGCCTCGTTGGCGGCCACCTGGATCAGACCGCGGCTTTCCGGCTCGTCCATCTCGCCGTCGCCCAAGAAGCACCACACGTGCTGATCGGAGGTGTCCTTGATGCCGCGGTCGTGCAGGTAGTGGTTGAACCGCGCCTGATAAATGGCGTTCAGCGGGCCCAGGCCCATCGACACCGTGGGGAATTCCCAGAAGTCGGGCATCAGCCGTGGGTGCGGGTAGGACGGCAGGCCGCCGCCGGCGTGGCTGTGCTCCTGGCGGAAGCCGTCGAGTTGGTCGGCGGTCAACCGGCCCTCCAGGAAGGCGCGCGCGTAGATCCCCGGGGAGGCGTGGCCCTGGATGAAGATCTGGTCGCCGCCGCCGGGATGCGACTTGCCGCGGAAGAAGTGGTTGAAGCCGACTTCGTACAGCGCCGCCGACGACGCGTAGGTCGAAATGTGGCCGCCCACACCGACTCCCGGCCGCTGCGCGCGGTGCACCATGATGGCGGCGTTCCACCGGATCCACGCCCGGTAGCGCCGTTCGACGTCCTCGTCGCCGGGGAACCACGGCTCGAGTTCGGTGGGAATGGTGTTGACGTAGTCGGTGGAGGTCAGCGACGGGATGGCGACCCGCTGCTCGCCGGCGCGTTCCAGCAGCCGCAGCATCAGATAGCGGGCCCGCGACGGCCCGGAGCGCTCCAGCAGTTCGTCGAAGGACTCCAGCCACTCCGACGTCTCTTCCGGATCGATGTCGGGGAGGTAGGACGCGACCCCCTCGCGGATCACCCGGACGCGGTCGGGTTCGGCCGGGCCGGTGGGGTTTGTGGCCAGATCGTGGCGCACGAATTCGGTTGTCAACCCACTACTCCTGTAATTGGCGGGATGTGTGCCGTGGGGTGGTTCGCACCCCGACCACCATCGTGCCGCACCGGTGTTCGACGCGGATAGTCGACGTCGGGTAGCCGACTCGGCGGGCAACGCCCCGGCGGGTCGGGGACAGCCGCACACCCCACCCGGTAACGTCAGGACCGTGCTCATCCGGTGGCGTGGCGTCCCGCAGATGCAGGTGGGGGCTTTCCCCCGACGTGGTGCGTTGGCGCTGGGCTGTGTGGCCGCCGCGCTGATCGGCATCGTGGGATGCACCTCCGTCACCAACGGAACCGCGACCCCCGACACCCGGGTGGCCCCGGCCTACCGGCAGTCCGTGTCCGCGTCGGTGTCCGCCTCGTCGGTGACCTCGAGCGTCCGCGAATCCCAGCGCCAGCAGTCGCTGACCACCAAGGCGGTGCGCACCGCCTGCGCCGCGCTGGTCACCACCAGCAAGAACGCGATCGACAAGACCAACGAATTCGTCCAGGCGTTCAATTCGGGCCGCGGCACCGGCCCCACCGAAGGCCCGGCCATCGATGCCCTCAACGACAGCGCCAGCACGGTGGCCAACAGCTTCAACGACGCGATGTCGCAGCAGATCAAGGACGCGTTCAATGCCTACATCGACGCCGCGCACGCGGTGGCCAACGCCATCGGCACGCACGCGTCGACGTCGGAATTCAACAAGCGCGTCGACCAGCTCAACGACACGAAGAAGAAGGCGATCCAACTCTGCCTGGCCACCTAGTGAGCCGGAAGTGTGAACGGGATCGCGGCTGTGCGACGATAATCGGCAATCACACGGTGTGCACGGCTGGCGCACATGGTTGAAGGAGGCTCCACGGTGGTCGCGGCGGATCACGCCCCGAGCTACGCTCGCAAACTGGGCATCCAACGGGACCAAGTTGTCCAGGAGTGGGGCTGGGACGAAGACACCGACGACGAGATCCGCGCCGCGGTGGAGGAAGCCTGCGGCAGCGACCTGCTCGATGAGGACACCGACGAGGTGGTCGACGTCGTGCTGCTGTGGTGGCGGGACGGGGACGGCGACCTGGTGGACACGCTGATGGACGCGATCAGCCCGCTGGCCGAGGACGGGGTGATCTGGGTGTTGACGCCCAAGACCGGCAAGCCGGGACACGTGCTGCCGGCCGAGATCGCCGAGGCCGCTCCCACCGCCGGGCTGATGCCCACCTCGTCGGTCAACCTGGGCGACTGGAGCGCCAGCCGGCTGGTGCAGCCCAAATCGCGCGCCGGGAAGCGTTGATGCTGTCGGTCGGCACCCCCGCCCCGGACTTCACCCTGCGCGACCAGAACCAGCAGCGCGTCACGCTGAGCTCCTTCCGCGGCTCCAAGAACGTGCTGCTGGTGTTCTTCCCGCTGGCGTTCACCGGGATCTGCCAGGGCGAGCTGGACCAGCTGCGCGACCATCTGCCCGAGTTCGAGAACGACGACAGTGCGGTGCTGGCCATCTCGGTGGGTCCACCACCCACACACCGGATTTGGGCGCTGGAGAGCGGTTTCACCTTCCCGGTGCTGTCCGATTTCTGGCCGCACGGCGCGGTCAGCCAGAGCTACGGCGTGTTCAACGACGAGGCCGGCTACTCCAACCGCGGGACGTTCGTCGTCGACCGGTCCGGGATCATTCGCTTCGCCGAGATGAAGCAGCCCGGCGAGTCCCGCGACCAGCGGCTGTGGACCGACGCGCTGGCGGCGCTGAAGGCCTGAAAGTTTGGGGTCCCGGCCGGCGGGCGTGTAGCCTGCGGCCTGCACAGGGGCGCGTAGCTCAGTGGTAGAGCTCTGGTTTTACACACCAGCGGTCGGCGGTTCGATACCGTCCGCGCCCACCCGATGACCGGCCCGCCGGCCGGCCGCGCGCGGTGCCGAGCCGGCCGCCGAAGCCGGCTCGAAATGCCTTGGCGGCGTAGGGCTCCCGACCGGTGGCCGGTGGGCGTGCCCCGACATCCAGGACCGGGCGCCGGCGAGCACGGCGGCGTGCACCGCCCGCGCGATGCGGGCGCCGAACGTCGAGCGCGGCCCGCCGAACGCCTCCGCCGCCCCGTCGGTCGGGCAGTGCACGACGACCGCGTCCGAGGCGGTTCCGGTGGCCCGAATCCCGGCCTCGTGCAAGGCCTGCGCCTTGGCCTCGGCGGCGGTGGCCACGGCGTTGACCAACGCCGCCTCCGACAGCCGCACCGGCGCCGCCACCACGATGTTGATCGTCCCCACCCGGTGCGGCGCCTCGCGGCGGAAGTGGTGGTCGGGCGCCGCCGCCCAGGCGGGGCTGGAGAGCCCGACGGTCGCCGTCACCTGCGCGCCGCCGTCGGCGCCGAGGTGGTGGCGGGTCACGTCGACGGCGGTGAGCAGCCCGCAGCCGGCGCCGGCGAGCCCGAGCGCGGCGCCGATCTCGCCCAGGTGGCGGTCGGGGTCTGTCCGGTCGTAATCGAGCGGGACCGTGGCGTTGACCAACCAGTCCCGCGCGCCGATGCCGCCGCCGAGCGGGCCCGACGAGATGCACAGGCGTGGCTCGGTGAACCGCCAGACCAGCACCGGCAGCGACCGGCCGTGTTCGACGCGCGCGGTCAACTGGGGATGCACGGGTCTCATCCTCGCGGGCGGGCGCCAGCGAGCATCACCAGGCCGCGATTTCGGGCCCCGGCAGTCGCGGTGGGCTCACGCTCGCGCACTATGAACGCGTGAAACCGTTCCGCATCGATGTCCCCGACGACGTTCTCGACGATCTGCGTGCGCGGCTGGCCCGCACCCGGTGGCCCGAGGCCGAATGCGTGGACGACTGGAGCCAGGGCATGCCGCTGGCCTACACCCGCGAACTGGCCGACTACTGGGCCAACGACTACGACTGGCGCGCGCGGGAAGCGGCGCTGAATCGGTTCGACCAGTTCGTCACCGAGATCGATGGCCTGGACATCCATTTCATCCATCAGCGCTCGCCGCACGCCGACGCGTTCCCGCTGCTGATCACCCACGGCTGGCCGGGCTCGATCGTGGAGTTCCACAAGGTGATCGAGCCGTTGACCAACCCGGCGTCGGGACGCGGCGAGGACGCCTTCCACGTCGTGTGCCCGTCCCTGCCGGGCTACGGCTTCTCCGGGAAACCCACCCGCGCGGGGTGGGGCGTGGAGCGGATCGCCCGGGCCTGGGAAACGCTGATGCTGCGGCTGGGCTATCAGCGCTACGGCGCGCAGGGCGGCGACTGGGGCGCGGCGGTGACCACCCAGATCGGCCGCAATCGCGGCCACTGCGTGGCCATCCACCTCAACATGCCGATCGGCAGGCCCGGCCAGGAGGCGCTGACCAACCCCACCGAGCAGGAGCGAGCGGCGTTGGCCGCGTTGGCGAATCACCGCAAGCGGGGCACCGGCTACTCCAAGCAGCAGTCCACCCGGCCGCAGACGCTGGGCTACGGCCTGGCCGATTCACCGGTGGGTCAGCTGGCCTGGATCGTCGAAAAGTTCTGGGACTGGGCCGATTGCAACGGGCATCCGGAGAACGCGTTGAGCCGTGACGAGCTGCTCGACAACGTGATGGTCTACTGGGTGACCAACACCGCCGCCTCCTCGGCCCGGCTGTACTGGGAGAGCTTCTCGGCGTGGGGCGGCGGGGACCGGGTCGAATTGCCCACCGGCGTCGCGGCTTTCCCCGGCGAACTGCTCAAGGCGCCGCGCTCCTGGTGCGAGCCGGCCTACAACATCACGCACTGGACGGACATGCCGCGCGGCGGGCATTTCGCCGCGTTCGAGCAGCCGGAGCTGTTCGTCGAGGATCTGCGCGTGTTCTTCGCGACGGTACGCTGAGGGCGGCTAGACCACCCGGCGGCCCCGGCGCGCCCGGGATCTCATGTCCCACAAGTAAATTCGATAGCCGAGGATCCACACCCCGTGCGGAATCAACCGGTCGGCCAGCCGCAACGAGAACAGCAGCCAGCCGAACCGGCGCTGCTGGGCTGGCGTCCAGTCCAGCTGCATCATCTCGCGGAACTCGGGGGCCAAGAACCCCGTCGTCGCGAACAGGTTGAACGGCCCGGCCAGCACCCGCAGCGGCCAGGGCAGGAAGGCCAGCGACGCCACCCCGTGCAGGTGCTCGCGCACCGGCGGGTCGATGCGCAGCTCGTCGAGCGAGCGTTTCCAGTACTCGTCGAAGGCGGCCCGGTCCGGCGGCCACATCCGCTCGGGCACCTGCAGCGTGGTGCCCAGCCGCGCGGCGTCGCGATAGACCGCGTCGGCCGAGGCCTCATCCAGCGGGCCGTGCAGGAACTCGTGTTGGTCGACGAAGTAGCGGTACAGGCACGCCGCCACCCACAGCTGCAGCTTGGGGTCAAAAGCGTTGTAGGACACCGGGCTTGACGGCCTGGACCGCACCTGCCGGTGGGCGACGTCCACCGCCGCGCAGATCAACGCCCGGTCGTAGTCGGTGCCGATGGTCGCGGCGGCCAGATAGGTGCCGGTGGTGCGGGCCCGCTTGAACGGATGCTTGTAGACGTTGCCGCTGTCCACCGGGCTTTCCAGCACGCCGTAGCCGACGCCGGGCAGGGACAGCTGCATGATGACGTTGGCGGCGGGCAGCAACGTCGCCGCCGGATTCAGCAGGTCGGCGACCCGCGTCGCGGGCCGCTTCATTGCGGGCCCCGCCTCGTCGATTCCATGAACCCCAGTATGAGACGCTGCGCAGGTGTTGGCGACGCACCCCCTCGGCGTGCTGATCGGTTACCTGGCCGACCGCGCGCTGGGCGACCCGCGCCGGGGTCATCCGGTGGCGCTGTTCGGCCGCGCCGCCGCCGGTCTGGAGAACCTCACCTACCGCGACGGCCGGGTCGCCGGCGCGCTGCACGTCGGGGTGTCGATCGGGGCGCTGGGCCTGCTGGGGCTGGCCGTGCACCGGGCCGCCGCGCGCGCCGGTCCGCGCTGGTCGATCGCGGCGACCGCCGCGGCCGGATGGGTCTGCTCGGGTGGATCCTCGCTGACCCGCACCGGGCTGGCCATGGCCGAGCTGCTGCAGCGCGGCGACGTCGACGCCGCCCGTCGGCTGCTGCCGTCGCTGTGCGGGCGCGACCCGGCGGCGCTGGACTCCGCCGGGCTGGCCCGGGCCGCGCTGGAATCGGTCGCGGAGAACACCTCCGACGCGCAGGTGGCGCCGCTGTTGTGGGCGGCGGCCGGTGGGGTGCCCGCGGTGCTGGCGTATCGCGGCATCAACACGCTGGACGCGATGATCGGTCACCGCTCGCCGCGCTATCTCCGATTCGGTTGGGCGGCAGCGAAATTGGACGACGTCGCCAACTACCCGGCGGCGCGGGTCACCGCGTCGCTGACGGTGCTGCTGGCGCCGGTGGTCGGCGGCTCCCCGTCGGGCGCGGCGCGGGCCTGGCGCCGCGACGCCGCCCGCCATCCCAGCCCCAACGCCGGCGTGGTGGAGGCGGCGTTCGCCGGGGCGCTGGGCGTGCGGCTGGGCGGGCCCACCCAGTACCGGCACCAGCTGCAGATCCGGCCGACGCTCGGCGCCGGCCGCGAGCCCACGGTGACCGATCTGCGTCGGGCGGTGCGGCTGTCGGCGGCGGTGCAGGCCGCCGCCGTGGCCCTGGCGGCCGGGCTGCTGGCCGCCTACCGGCGGCGTCCGTAGCGGTCGGCGAGCTTGTCCTGCACCGACTGCGGGGCTTCGGCTGCCGGTGCGGCCGGTTGCTTTTCCGCGCGGCGGGCCCGCAGCTCGGAGTAGGCGAAATAACCCACCCCGATCGGGGCCAGGATGCCGAACGCGATCCACTGGATGCCGTAGGACAGGAACGGGCCGGCGTCCAATTGCGGCACCCCGACCACCCCCAGCCCGCCGGGCTGACCGTCGACCAACTGCAGATAGGACCCGGCGAGCGGCACCTTGGTGAGCACCGCGATCTGCTCGGTGTCGATCGAATACACCTGCCGCACACCGTCTCCCACGAACGGGTCCTTGCCGGCGGCGGCGGGCTCGGAGTTGCGCAGCCGGGCGGTGATGGTCACCGTGTCGGCGGGCGGGCGGGGGATCGGCGGGACCCGCGACCCCTCCAACGGCCGCACGTAACCGCGGTCGACCAAGACGGTGGGCCCGCCGTCGACCACGAAGGGCGCCAGCACCTCGAACGCCGGTTTGGAGTCGATCACCCGCAGCCGGGCCAGCACCTGCACGTCGGCCAGATAGTGGCCGGTGGCGCTCACCTGCCGCCACTGCTCGGCCGGGGCGGCCGAGTTTTGTTGCGGCAGCAGGGTTTTCAGTGGGACGGGCGGGGTGGTCAGGGAGTGTTCGATCTGGTGGTTCTGCTGTGAGGTCCTGCTGTGCTTGCCCAGCTGCCAGGGCGCGAGCACGGTGAAGCACAGGTACGCGAACGCGACCACCACCAGTGCCAGCACGACCCAGCCCGGTCGCAGCAGAAACGACAAGCCGCGCAGCCACCGGGGCATCACGACGATCCGTTCTGCGCCAGCCGTTCGTCGACCCAGTCGTGCAGGCCGGGCAGCGCGGCCTCGATGACGGTGTAGACGCGTTCGAAGTCTTTGCTGTCGCCGTAGTAGGGGTCGTCGACGTCGGGGGTGTGCGCGCCGGTGCGCGGATCGAACGACCGCAGCATCCGGATGCGGTCCTCGTCGACGCCCAGGTGCCGCAGCATCCGGGCGTGGTTGCGGTCCAGGGCCACCACCAGATCGGCGGACAGATGCTCGGCGCCCACCTGCGCGGCGCGGTGCTCGGTCGGGTAGCCGTGGGCGCGCAGCACGCCGGCGGCCCGCTCGTCGGCGCACTCGCCGACATGCCAGTTGCCGGTGCCGGCGCTGCTCACCCGCACGGCATCGGCCAAGCCGCGGCGGCGCAGCTGGTCGGCGAACATCTTCTCGGCCATCACCGACCGGCAGATGTTGCCGGTGCACACGAACGTGACGTGCAGCGGTTCAGACACCCAGCGCCCTCCGCAACTCGTCGATGGTGGCGGCGCGGGTGACGCCGTCGGGGTGCGAGTCGGCGTGCCCGTAGCCCCAGCCGACCACCACGGTGTCGATGCCGTGCGCGGCCGCGCCGTGCACGTCGTGGCTGCGGTCACCGACCATCAGCACCCGCTCGGGCAGCGGTTCCAGCTGCGCCAGCGCGTGCGCGAGCACCTCGACCTTGGCCTTGCGGGAACCGTCCGGGCTGGCCCCGGCGATCACCTCGAAGTGATGGTCGAGCCCGAAATGGGCGAGGATGCGCCGCGCCGTCGGCTCCAGCTTGGAGGTGGCCACCGCCAGCCGCACCCCGGCGGCGCGCAGATCGGCCAGCAGCGCCTCGATCCCGTCGAACAGCGTGTTCATCGCCCAGCCGCGGGCGCCGTACTCGGCGCGGAACGCCGCGATCGCCGCCTCGGCGTCCTCGCCGAGTTGCATGGACCGGAACGTGTCGTCCATCGGCGGGCCGACGATCTGCGCGACGAGGTCGCCCGGAGGCACCGGCGCGCCGATGGACTCGAGCGCATGCAGGAAGCTGGCCACGATGCCCTGCGCGGAGTCGGTCAGCGTGCCGTCCAGATCGAAGATCACCAGCTGCGCCGCGGGGGCGGCGGGATCGGCTGACGTTGTGCCTGTCACCTCACCATTGTCCTCGATGGCCGCGGCGGTCCGGGACGGTGTTGCTCGGTGCTGCTCCGGGCCGCCGGGCCGGCCACTAATGTTTCACGGATGGCGAGTCTGAACCTGAGCCCGCCGGCGGCGCGCTACCACGGTGATCAGGCAGTCGCACCCGGGATGCTGGATTTCGCCGTCAACGTCCGGCACGGCCGGCCGCCGCAGTGGCTGCTGGATCGGTTGGCGGCGCGGCTGCCCGACCTGGCCCGCTACCCGGGCGACGACGACGTGCACTGGGCGCAGGACGCCGCCGCCGAACGGCACGGGCGCCGCCGCGACGAGGTGCTGCCGCTGGCCGGGGCCGCCGAGGCGTTCGCGCTGCTGAGCAACCTGCGCCCGAAGCGGGCGGCGGTCATCGCGCCGTCGTTCACCGAGCCGGCCGCGGCGCTGAGCGCGGCCGGGGTGCCGGTGCACCACGTCGTGCTGGAGCCGCCGTTCGGTCTGCACGGCGCGGCCGTCCCCGAGGAGGCCGACCTGGTGGTGGTGGGAAATCCCACCAATCCCACCGCGGTGCTGCACGGCCGCGAGCAGCTGCTGGCGCTGCGCCGGCCCGGACGGCTCCTGGTGGTCGACGAGGCGTTCGCCGACGCGATTCCCGGCGAGCCGCAATCGCTGGCCGGTGACGCGCTGCCCGACGTGCTGGTGCTGCGCAGCCTGACCAAGACGTGGGCGCTGGCCGGGCTGCGGGTGGGCTACGCGCTGGGCGCGCCGGAGGTGCTGGCGCGGCTGACCGCGCAGCGGGCGCACTGGCCGGTGGGCACGCTGCAGCTGACGGCGCTGGCGGCCTGCTGCGGCCGGCGGGCCGTCGCCGACGCGGCTGCCGGGGCGGAGCGGTTGAGCCGGCTGCGCGAGAAGATGGCGGCCGGGCTGGCGTCGGTGGGCGCCGATGTGCTCGACGGGCGGGCGCCGTTTGTGTTGTTCCGGATGCCGGATGCGGTCCGGGTCCGAAAGCTGTTGCACGACAAGGGGATCGCCGTCCGTCGCGGTGACACGTTCGTCGGCCTGGACGAGCGGTACCTGCGCGCCGCGGTGCGCCCGGAGTGGCCGCTGCTGGTGCAGGCGATCGCGGAGGCGCAGCGGTGAGCGTGAAACTCGCCGACGTCATCGCGGTGCTCGACGAGGCCTACCCGCCGGGGCTGGCCGAACCCTGGGATTCGGTGGGGCTGGTCTGCGGGGACCCCGACGAACCGGTGGAGTCGGTGACCGTGGCGGTGGACGCGACACCCGCGGTGGTCGACGAGGTCCCGGCCGGCGGGCTGCTTCTGGCCCACCACCCGCTGCTGCTGCGCGGGGTGGACACCGTCGCGGCCAGCACGCCCAAGGGTGCGCTGGTGCACCGGCTGATCCGCACCGGGCGGTCGCTGTTCACCGCGCACACCAACGCCGACTCGGCATCGCCCGGGGTCTCCGACGCGCTGGCCGATGCGCTCGGCCTGACCGTGGAGGCCGTGCTGGAACCGGCCCGGCCCGCCTCCAATCTGGACAAGTGGATCATCTACGTGCCCGGCGAGAACGCGGACGCGGTGCGGGAAGCCGTCTTCGCCGCCGGCGCAGGTCATATCGGCGACTATTCGCATTGCAGCTGGAGCGTCACCGGCATCGGGCAGTTCCTGCCGCACGAGGGCGCCTCGCCCGCGGTGGGCAGTGTCGGCAGGGTGGAACGGGTGGCCGAGGAACGGGTCGAGGTGGTGGCCCCCGCACGGGCCCGGGCCGCAGTGCTGGCGGCGATGCGCGCCGCCCATCCCTACGAGGAGCCCGCGTTCGATATCTTCGCGTTGCTGCCCCCGCCCGGCGACGCCGGGCTGGGCCGCATCGCGCGGCTGGAGCACCCGGAGCCGTTGCGGCGCTTCGTGTCTCGGGTCGACGCGGCGCTGCCGGCGACGTCCTGGGGAGTGCGGGCGGCGGGCGACCCGGAGCTGGCGGTGTCGCGGGTCGCGGTGTGCGGCGGCGCCGGCGATTCGCTGCTGGCCGCCGCGGCCGGCGCCGGGGTGCAGGCCTACCTCACCGCCGACCTGCGCCACCACCCGGCCGACGAGCATCGCCGGGCCTCCGAGGTGGCCCTGATCGACGTGGCACACTGGGCGAGCGAATTCCCGTGGTGCGCCCAGGCCGCCGACCTGCTGCGGTCCCGGTTCGGTGGACGGCTCGACGTGCGGGTGAGCTCGATTCGCACCGACCCGTGGAATGTCGAGCACGACGGGGGTGAGGGACGATGAAAGCCGATGTGGCACAGCAGCGTTCACTACTGGAGCTGGCGAACGTGGATGCCGAGCTGTCCCGGCTGGCGCACCGGGCCGAGCATCTGCCCGAGCAGCAGGCCTGCGAGCGGATGCAGCAGGAATACGACGCCGCCGGTGACCGGCTGGGGGCGGTGCGAATCGCCTTGGAAGACATCGATGCTCACGTGCGGCGGCTGGAAGCCGAGGTCGACGCGGTGCGCCAGCGCGAAGACCGCGACCGCTCGCTGCTGCAGTCCGGAGCGATCGACGCCAAGCAGCTGGCCGACCTTCAGCACGAGCTGGAGACCCTGCAGCGTCGCCAGACCAGCCTGGAGGATTCGCTGCTGGAGGTGATGGAGCGGCGCGAGGAGCTGCAGGCCCAGCTGGACGGCGAGCAGCAGACGCTCAAGGAGCTGGAGGCCGAGATGGCCACCGCGCGGCGCGATCTGGACGCCGCGCGCGGCGAGATCAGCGAGTCCCGTGCGCTGCATTCGTCGCGGCGCGACGCGCTGAGCGCCGAACTGGACCCCGAGCTGTTCGCCCTCTACGAACGGCAACGCGCCCGGGGCGGGCCGGGCGCCGGGCAGCTGCTGGGACGGCGGTGCGGCGCCTGCCGGCTGGAAATCGACCGCGGGGAGCTGTCCCGGATCTCGGCGGCGGCCGAGGACGACGTGGTGCGGTGCCCGGAATGCGGGGCAATACTGCTGCGGGTCAAGGGGTCCGGTCAGTGAAGGTCGTCATCGAAGCCGACGGCGGATCGCGCGGCAACCCCGGCCCCGCCGGGTACGGCGCCGTGGTGTGGACACCGGACCGCGGCACCGTGCTGGCCGAGAACAAGCAGGCCATCGGCCGGGCCACCAACAACGTCGCCGAATACCGCGGCCTGATAGCCGGTTTGGACGACGCGCTGAAGCTGGGCGCCACCGAGGCCGAGGTCTACCTGGATTCCAAGCTGTTGGTGGAGCAGATGTCGGGGCGGTGGAAGGTCAAACACCCCGACCTGATCGAACTGCACGCCCAGGCCCGAGGCCTGGCGGCGCGGTTCGACAGGATCAGCTACTCGTGGATTCCCCGCGAGCGCAACTCGCACGCCGACCGGCTGGCCAACGAGGCGATGGACGCGGCCGCCGCGGCCACCGGCACGGCGGAAAAGCCCGAGCCGGCGGAAAAGCCCGGGCGGGCCGAACAATCCGATCCGACCGCCGTCGACGCCGGGAAAACCGCCGCGGCGCCGTCACCGGCGGCGCCCGGGTGGACCGGCGCGCGCGGCACCCCGACCCGGCTGCTGTTGCTGCGACACGGGCAGACCGAATTGTCGGTGCAGCGCCGCTATTCCGGGCGCGGCAACCCCGCACTCACCGAGACGGGACGGCGGCAGGCCGACGCGGCGGCACGCTATCTGGCCGCGCGCGGCGGGATTTCGGCGGTGTTCGCCTCCCCGCTGCAACGGGCCTACGACACCGCGGCGGTCGCCGCCAAGGCGCTGGGCCTGGACGTGACCGTCGACGACGACCTGATCGAAACCGATTTCGGGGCCTGGGAGGGGTTGACGTTCGGCGAGGCCGCCGAGCGCGACCCCGGACTGCACCGGCGCTGGCTGCGTGACACCAGCACCGCTCCGCCCGGCGGGGAGAGCTTCGACTCGGTGGCCGAGCGGGTGTCGCGGGTTCGCCAGAAGATCATCGCCGCACAGCAGGGCAGCACCGTGCTGGTGGTGTCGCACGTGACGCCGATCAAGATGCTGCTGCGGGAGGCGCTGGACGCCGGGCCGGGCATCCTGTACCGGTTGCATCTCGACCTCGCCTCGCTGAGCATCGCCGAGTTCTATTCCGACGGAGCCGCTTCGGTGCGGCTGGTCAACCAGACCGGATACCTGTAGGACGCCGGGAAGCCCGCCGGCTGGGTTAGCCGTCGCCGGCGGGCGGGTGCACGGTGATGGCCTGCTCCGGGCAGTTCTGCTCGCCGACGCCGGCCTGCGCCTCGAGCTCACCGGAGACCCGCCCGGCCCGCACCACGCAGTGGCCGAACTCGTCGGCGTCGAAGACGTCGGGCGCCAGGGTGTAACAGCGTCCGTGACCGGTGCAGCGCTCGGCGTCGACGACGACGCGCCTCATCGCGCCCTCATCGCACTGGGAAGACCAGCGGCAGCGACTCCACCGACCTCAGCGCGGCGGTGTAGGTCAGCTGCGTGCCCGGTTTGATCTCGTAATCCGGTATGCGCCTATGGAATTCGCGAAGCGCCACGCGCAACTCCATGCGGGCCAGATGAGAGCCGAGGCAGCGATGCGGGCCGCCGCCGAAGGCCCGGTGCCGGTTGGGGCTGCGGGTGAAGTCGACGATCTCGGGGTCGGGGAACTCGGCAGGGTCGGTGTTGGCCGCGCCGAGCAGCGGGCTGACCCGTTCGCCCTTGCTGATCGGGCAGCCGCCGACCTCGACGTCTTGCGTTGCGACGCGAGCGACACCGGGAACCGGTGTCTCCCAACGCAATAGCTCCTCGACGGCGCCGGGCAGCACGTCGGGCCGCTCGACAAGCTGACGACGGTGCTGGGGGTGGCGCGCCAGGTAGACGAAAAAGCAGTCCAGCGAGTCGGTGACGGTGTCCAGGCCGGCGATCAGGAACAGGAAGCAGATGTCGAGCAGCTCCTCGCGGGACAGCGGCTGCCCGCCCACGTCGGCGGCGATCATCGCGGACAGCACGTCGTCACGCGGGACCGCGATGTGCTCGTCGATGGCCTTGTCGAAGTACTCGTAGATCTGTTGGGCCACACCGGCGGAGCTCTCGTGGCGGCGGTCGAACCCCGAGTCTCCCGCCGGGCGGATCACCCCGTCCTTCCACAGCAGAAATCGGTCAAGGTCCTCCAACGGCAGACCCAGCAGCTGCAGGAACACCGTGCACGGCAGGGGAACCGCGAACTCGGCGTGAAAGTCGCATTCGCCCCGCGCGGCGAACCGGTCGATCATCTCGTTGACCAGCTCGGTGACGAGCGGTTCGCGGCGGGCCATCTCGCGCGGGGTGAACAGCGGGTCGAGGATGCGGCGGTACTTGGCATGCTCGGGCGGGTCGATCTGCAGCGGGATCAGCGGCCGCACGTTGCCCAGGTCGACCGCGTCCATGTTCGACGAAAACAGTTCGGTGTGCTTGAGCGCCATCTCGATGTCGGCGAGGCGGCTGAGCACCACCGCCTGCGGGGACCGGAACACCGGGTTGGACTCGAGCAGCGCCTTGTACATCGGTTGCGGCTCCGCGACTCCGGTGACGGTCTGGTCGACGAAACCTCCGGCTTCGGTCATGGGGTCAGCCTGGCACCATCGTCGGCGCCAGGCAATGGCGTGGCCGGCTAACTGTGCAGGTGCAGCCGCTCGCCGTGCGGTCCGAAGATGACGATGGCCTCCACCGGCCCGTCGACCACGCCGAACCAGTGCGGAGTCCACGTCGAGAACTCGACCGCCTCGCCGGGATCGATGGTGAAGTCCCGGTCGCCCAGGATCAGCCGCATCCGGCCGGCCAGCACGTACATCCAGTCCTGTCCCTCGTGCACGGGCAGCTCGGCGGGCGGGGTGCGCCGCCGGGCGCTGACCCGGATCTTGAAGGCGTGCAGGCCGCCGGCGGGGCCCTGGCGGGTCAGCGGCCAGTAGGTGACGCCGTGGTGGGTGTGCGCCGACCCCCGCACCCGCGGGTCGGGCGCCTGCGCGGGCTGCAACAGCTCGTCGGTGCTGACCGAGAGCGCCCGGGCCAGCCGCGGCAGGTGATCCAGCGCCAGCCGGCGCTTCCCGGACTCCAGGCGGCTCAGCGTCGACACGTCGATCCCCGCCCGCGCACCCACCTCCTGCAACGTCAGGCCGCGCTGCACGCGCAGCTCCCGCAGCCGCCGGCGCACCTGGACGTCGATGTCGGTGTTTGCCTGCATGGCAAACAAGCTTGGCAAAACTTGGGCCGCTGGGCAAGCTCGCGGTATGGACACTTCGTGCGAACCCGGTGAGGCCGGGCGGTTTTGGGAAGAACGCTATCGCGGCGCCGAGCGGGTGTGGAGCGGGCGGGTCAATCCGCGGCTGGCCGAACTGGCCGCCGACTTGCCGGCGGGGCGGGCGCTGGATCTGGGCTGCGGGGAGGGTGCCGACGCGCTGTGGCTGGCGCAGCGCGGCTGCACGGTACTGGCGGTGGACATCTCGGCCACCGCGCTACGCCGCGCCGCCGAGGCAGCAGCGGCGCGGAAATTATTGGCGCGGATCGACTTTCAGCGCCACGACCTCAACGAGAGCTTCCCGGAAGGGATGTTCGACTTGATCTCCGCCCAGTATTTCCACTCGCCGGTGCACCTCGACCGGGACGCCGTGCTGCGCCGGGCGGCCACCCGGGTGAAGCCCGGCGGTGTGCTGTTGATCGTCGACCACGGCGCGGCGCCACCGTGGGCGCAACACGACGGTCACCACTTTCCGGGTGTCGAGGAGGTGCTCGGGTCGCTGCGGCTGGATCCGGACGGGTGGACCCGGCTGCGGGCCGAGGCCGCGGGGCGCGAAATGACCGGTCCGAACGGAGAAGTCGGGACGTTGATGGACAACATCATGATGTTGCGGCGGACCGAACAGGCCTACGCGGCGTCGTGAAAGATCAAGCCCATCGCGTAGCGCTGGCCGGAACGCACCACCGAGACCCCGTGACGTACCGGCGCCGCGGACCAGCCGCGGGCCGAGCGCACCGGACGTTCCCGGGTGGTGAAGACATAGCCATGGCCCTGAGGTAATTGCGTTGCGGTGCCGCGGGATTGGGCGCGCGGCCGCTGCTCGACAAGCAGGAATTCGCCGCCGGTGTAGTCGGTCTGCGGATCGCTCAGGTTGATCACCACCTGAAGCGGAAACACCAAGTCCCCGTAGAGATCCTGATGCAGCGCATTCCAGTCGCCGGCACCGTATTTGAGCATCAGGGCGGTGGACCGTTGCTGGCCGGCCGCGTGGCAGGCCGCCAGCCAGTCGTCGAGGCGGTCCGGCCACACGGGGTCACGGCCGAGTTTGCCCCACCAGTCCCGGGCGATCGGCAGCAACCGGGGATAGAGGGCCTGTTTGAGTTGTTCGATCGGCTCGGGATAGGGCGCGCGGAAGTAGCGGTACTGCCCGGCGCCGTAGCGTTTGGGGGCCATGTCGATGGTCGACCGGAACAGGCCGTCGTCGGCGTAGAGTTCGCGCAGCCGTGCGGCTTCCCGGGGCGTGACCAGCCGCGGCAGCAGCGCCCCGCCGAATTCGCCGACCGCGGCGGCGATGGCGTCCCAATCGCCGGAGTCGACGCGCCTGTGCCATCGGTCCATCAGGTCCACGATAGGGCCCGCCCGCCCGCGGCGAGGGCGTTGCTGGCACCGGCCGGGCGCAGCGGGTACCGTGGATCGTCGCGGACGAGTTGGCCGGGCGGCCGCGGCTCGTATCCCGAGTCGAGGAAAGTCCGGACTTCACAGAGCAGGGTGATTGCTAACGGCAATCCGAGGTGACTCGCGGGAAAGTGCCACAGAAAACAGACCGCCACCCTCGCGGTGGTAAGGGTGAAACGGTGCGGTAAGAGCGCACCAGCACCCCGGGTGACCGGGGTGGCTCGGCAAACCCCACCCGAAGCAAGGCCAAGAAGGCCGTGCCGCCGGCACGGCCGCGCAGGCGTCCGAGGGTTGCTCGCCCGAGCCTGCGGGTAGGCCGCTCGAGGCACCCGGTGACGGTGTGTCCAGATGGATGGTCGCCGCCGCGCCGCCGGTTTTCCGGCGGCGCGGAACAGAATCCGGCTTACAGGCCAACTCGTCCGCCCCGGCTTCGTTGCGGGCGGTTGCGGGCTAATCCGCCTTGTGCACCGCCTTGCCGAGTTTGCGCAGCGTGTCGTCGAGTTCGTCACGGCAGCGTTGCGCCAGATCGGCCTCGCGCTGATAGAGCAGCCCGTAGGTGAAGGTGTCCTCGCCGGCGGCGTGCGCGGCCTGCGCCTCCTGGCTCAGGTGTTCGCGGCTGACCACGCTGTCTTGGTGATCGCCCAGCAGTGACTGCACGGCCTTGGCCCGCTCGGCCACCCGCGCCGCTCCGGTCGCCGTCGCGGTGTATCGAAGTCGCTTGGCGCGCTTACGGATTCGATGTATCGCCTCGTCGCGTAGGTGCCGGTCGCCGGGGTGCTCGCGGTCCACCCGGGCGGCGGCCTTGGCGGCCTTGCGGACCTTGCGGTAGGCGGTGTCGATGGTCACCGGCGCCTGTTCCTCGGTCCCGGGGAGGCCGGGGCGCCGGGCCGCGATCGCGTCCAGGGAGTCGAGCAGCCGGAAGTAGCGCTGCGACCGCATGGCGATCAACGACCGGCGCAGC
This sequence comes from Mycobacterium sp. MAC_080597_8934, assembly GCF_000523975.1. NCBI lineage: Bacteria > Bacillati > Actinomycetota > Actinomycetes > Mycobacteriales > Mycobacteriaceae > Mycobacterium > Mycobacterium sp. MAC_080597_8934. Next base: position 55,925 of record NZ_JAOS01000013.1, read on the forward strand.
CCGACCTGGTAGCGGCGTCGGGCGCCCCCGACCAGACGTTCGCGCACCGGCCCGCGCACCAATTCCGGTGGGAGCGCGCCCAAGTCGCGCTCGTAGCGCTCGGCAAGCACCTCGGCGTCGCGGGCCACCCCCAAAATGCCGGCCAGCTCCCGCAATTCGTCGAGCACCCACCCGTCGTCGCCCAACCCGAACGAATCCTGGTAGTCGCGCAGCAGGCTGCGCAGCTTGCGGGTGGTGACCCGCATCTGGTGGACGGAGTCGAAGGCGTCGGCGCGCACGGCGCGATCCCACACCAGCAGCTCGCGAACCTGCTCGGCGATCGCGCGCTGCAGCGGATGCTCGGGCGGCCGCGCGCCGTTGGGCGACGGCGCGCGGCCCAGCACCCGCGCCAGCTTGGAGCCGTGGCCTGCCGGCACCGCTCCGGCGTCCAGCAGCCGGTTGCTCAGCCGGTTCAACAGCTCGGTGCCGGCGGCGCCCTCGGCGTGCCCGTTGCCGCCGAGCAGCTCCAATTCCCATTCCCGCCACTCCTGTTGGGTGGGCGGATGTTGGGTGGGCGGGTTTTGGGTGGGCACCTGATCGGTGGCCGACGCGGCGGTGTCGTCGAAACCGCCGGAACCCTCGTCGACACCGCCGGAACCGTCGTCGGGGCCATCGGGCGCGCTCGGCGTCGCCCACGCGGTGACGTGGTCGTTGCTGAACTCGGCCAGCGGCTGGCCCGCCGCGTCGTAGAGCACCTGCGTGTCACGCTCGGTGGTGATCCGCGCGACCGGCCGCAGCGGACGGTTGCGGACGATCGCCAGCACCACATCGACCAACTCGGTGGGCACGGTGTCGGCGTCGGAGGCGTCCAGCGGTGCCCGGACTTCGGTGCGCGCGTCGGGCCCGGCGGGCAGCTTCAGGTGCCATCCGGCGTCCGAGCCGCCGGTGCGCCGGCGCAGGGTGATCTTGTTGCGCGCCAAGTCATGTGCGGGCGTGTCGAAATACGTCGCGTCCAGGATCTGGGTCGGCGACTGCTCGACCCGGGCGACCGCGGCGATCCCTTCGAACGAGGGCATCACCGTGGACTCGACCACGTCGAACTTGCGCTCCACCTCGAGATGACGCGAGGTCTGCGGCGCTTGTGCAGGCATCTTCGGGCTCCATCGGAGGCGCGTCGGAGGCGCGTCGGGGGCGCCGGGCGCGGCCGTCAACATGGTGGACAGGGGCGGATGAGCACCCATAGCCTGCCATACCGCGGTGACGGCGTTACGGCGGCGGAGGCGGCGGGGGAGTCGAGGTGTCGTCTTCGGGCAGCGGCGCGTAAACGGCCGGCGGCGGGGCGTAGCGGGCGATGTTGTCGCCGATGTTGGTGCACCCGCTCACCGTGACGCGCCGGCCGGCGCCCACGCACACGGTCGCGTCCGCGCGATCGGCGCCGGGCACGGCGACCAGGATCGCGGGCACGGCGGCCAGACCGCAGAGCACCAGCAATGCCGCACGGCACCGGCGCGCATTCATCCGCGCTCCCCTTCCGACGCTTTGATTGCCACCTGATTGCATTGTGCCGTCGTGAGCCGGCGGCGGGCGGGAATCGGAAATAATCGCCTGGGGGCCGCGCAATTCTTCGCCGCGAATCGGCGCCCGCGCGGCGAGGAAACCCTTATGGTTTGCCATACGCACACCCGCCTTTCGGCAGAACCGACGAATGGAGCGTTCCATGGCGCCTTTTGCTCGCTCGGCACGCCGAGTCATCGGCGAAAGAATCGCGGCCGGCGCGGCCGGGGTGGCAATGACCGTCGCCGGCCTTGTCGCGACGCTTGTGCTGACGGCGGGACCGGCGGCGGCCGACTGGCCGATGGACGATCCGGAACCGGCGCCGGCGTCGCTGCCGAACTGCACGGCGGCCGACCTGGCCCAGGTGTCGGCGGGCGTCGCCGCAGCCACGTCGGCGTATCTGTTCAGTCACCCGGACGTCAACGCCTACTTCACCAGCTTGAAGGGCCAGCCCCGCGACGAGATGCGCGCGCAGCTCAAGCAGTACATGGACGCCAACCCGCAGACCCACGCCGACCTGGAGGGCATCCGCCAGCCGCTCACCGATTTCCAGGACCGCTGCCGCTGACGGCCCCGGCCGGTCAGCCGGCCGGCGGCGGCTGCAGATGCATCGCCAGATCGCTCAGCTCGAGGATGGTCTGAATCTCGCTGTCCCGGAACGGCCGCCCGTCGGGATCCAGCAGGTCGTGGAACCATTCCCGCGGCATCGCCGGATCCGGATGCTCCCAGGAATCCCACGGGAAAAACGTCTGGGTTTTCCCGGCGACCAGGCCCCAGTTGAACGCGCCGACGTTGGCGCGCTTGGCGATCGGCAGGATGGTTTGCACCGTGCTGCCCAGCGGCCGGGCCATGTACTCGGTGCACAGGATCGGGCGCCCCAGCGGCACCAGATCGGCGATGCGCTTCTCGAACGCCGCCGGTTCGCCGTAGCAGTGGAAGGTGATGACGTCTGAGTTGTCGAGCTGGATGCCGCTGATGACGCTGCGCCGTGCCGGGTCGGCCCACTCGCCCTGCCACACGCCGCTGGTCAACGGTTGGCAGGGATCCACCGAGCGGGCCCACGCGAACACCTGCGGCAGCAGCTCGGCGACCCGGTCCAGCTTGTCGGTGCGCTCGACCGAGGCGTAGGCGTCGGCGGGATTGTCCGGCTCGTTCCACAGGTCCCAGCCCAGAATGCGGTCGTCGGTGCGGAATTGCGACAGCACCCCGGTGACGTAGCCGCGCAGGGTGTGCAGGTAGCCGTGGTCGTCCAGCCGCGCCGCGCCCGGGCTTTGCACCCAGCCGGAATTGTGGATGCCGGGCCGGGGCGCCCGCTGCGGACCCGGTTGAGGAAAGGGATCCCAGCACGAATCGAACAACACGAACAGCGGCTTGATGCCGTGCCGGGCCGCGATGTCGACGAACCGGGCCAGACGGCCCTGAAACCCCCGGTGGTCCTGTTCCCACAGCAGGTCGTGCAGGAAGACGCGCACCGCGTTGAACCCGTTGCGGCGGGCCCAGCCCAGCTCGGTGTCGATGCGCCGAGGGTCGAAGGTGTCCGGCTGGAACATCTCCAGCTGGTTGATGGCGTTGGAGGTGATGTAGTTCGCGCCGACCGGCCAATCCTGCGCCTGATACCAGCGATTGGCCCGCTCGGGTGACCACCGGCTTGCCTGCGGCGACGTGCGGGGCGGCTGCGCGGACGCGTGCGGTGCTCGGGCCAAAGCCATGCCTCCTGCCAATAGCAGCGGCAACTTGAACACCAGTCGACGGTGCACTAAGTCACCACGATTCCCCCGGTCGATGTGGTCCCACCCTTGCGCTAGACAATCCGTCTTCGGCAATCGTACATCGTTGCCACACAAGGACTTTCAGCCCACACGGGCCGTCGGGTCGTGACCGGGACGGCTGCGGTGCGCGCTAAAACCCTTGCTACGCCGTCACAGTAGCGCAGCGGGGGGAGGGCCCCAACGACCGCCTCAGAAGCAGTGTTCGTCGGCCGGGAAGACCCCGGCGGCCACCTCGTGCGCATACTGCGTTGCGGCGCGGCGCAATTCGCCGCCGATGTCGGCGAAGCGCTTGACGAAGCGGGCGGACTTGCCGCTGCTCATGCCGGCCATGTCCTGCCAAACCAGAACCTGGCCGTCGCAGTTGGGGCCGGCGCCGATCCCGATGGTCGGGATGGTGAGCTTGCCGGTGATCTGGGTGGCCAGCTCGGCCGGCACCATCTCCATCACCACCGAGAACGCTCCGGCCTCGGCGACGGCGATCGCGTCGGCGATGGTCTGTTCGGCCGCGTCGCCGCGGCCCTGCACCCGGAAACCGCCCAGGCTGTTCACGCTCTGCGGGGTGAAGCCGATGTGCGCCATCACCGGGATGCCGGCCGCGGTCAGGTGAGCGATCTGCTCGGCCACCCGTTCGCCGCCCTCCAGCTTCACCGCGTGCGCGCCGCCCTCCTTCATGAACCGGGTGGCGGCGGCCAGCGCGGCGGCCGGCCCGGCCTCGTAGCTGCCGAACGGCAGATCGGCGACCACCAGCGCGTGCGGGGCCCCCCGCACCACGCCGCGGACCAGCGGGATCAGCTCGTCGATCGACACCGGCACCGTGGTGTCGTAGCCGTAGACGACGTTGGCCGCCGAGTCGCCCACCAGCAGCACCGGGATGCCGGCCTCGTCGAAGATGCGGGCGGTGGAATAGTCGTACGCCGTCAGCATGGCCCACTTGTGGCCCTCGGCCTTCATCTTCTGCAGATGGTGGGTGCGAATCCTGGTGCGCGGCTGGGCGGGCTGGGCCGGTTGGGCGGGCTGGGCGGCACCGTAAACATTGTGCTCAGACATCGTTGTCCTAGTGGGTGGTCGGGTCGATCCTCGTGGCCCTCAGTTTTGGAAAATCCTGAGCGGGTCCCCGGGCTCGTCTGACGGTGCCATTCTGCCATTTCTTTTGCGCAGTCGCACCGCCGCGGCGGTGTGAGACATACCATGCTGCGCATGCAGCGGCTGAGTGGACTCGACGCCAGCTTCCTGTACCTGGAGACCTCGTCGCAGCCCATGCATGTGTGTTCGATCATCGAGCTGGACACCTCGACGGTGCCGGGCGGCTACACCTTCGAGCGGCTGCGTGACGCGCTGGTGCGCCGCATCCGGGCGATTCCGCCGTTTCGGGAAAAGCTCGCCGACAGCCCGCTGAATCTGGACCATCCGGTCTGGGTGGACGACGTGGACTTCGACGTCGACCGTCATCTGCACCGCATCGCCGTGCCGGCGCCGGGCGGGCGGGCCGAGCTGTCGCAGATCTGCGGCCACATCGCCCAGACGCCGCTGGACCGCCGCCGGCCGCTGTGGGAGATGTGGGTGATCGAGGGCGTGGCCGGCACCGACTGCCACCGGGACGGGCGGCTGGCGGTGATGACCAAGGTGCACCACGCCGGCGTCGACGGGGTGACCGGCGCCAACCTGATGTCGCAGCTGTGCGCGACCGAGCCCGACGCCGCGCCGCCGGAACCGGCCGCGGGTGTCGGCGGCGGCGCCGGGTGGCGGATCGCCGCCGGCGGCCTGGTCAGGTTCGCGGCCCGGCCGCTGCGGCTGGCCAGCGTGGTGCCCGACACCGCGGCGTCGGTGCTGGCCACGGTGCGACGGGCGCTCGACGGCGCGGCCATGGCCCGCCCGTTCGCGGCGCCCGCGACGGTGTTCAACGCCCGGATCAGCAACCGGCGCTGCATCGCGTATGCCGAATTGAATCTCGACGACGTCAAAGCGGTGAAGAACCATTTCGGCGTCAAAGTCAACGACGTGGTGATGACCCTGGTTTCCGGCGTGCTGCGCCAATATCTGGCGGAGCGAAACGCATTGCCGGATTCGTCGCTGGTGGCGTCGGTCCCGATTTCCGTGCACGGCAAATCCGACCGGCCCGGCCGAAATCAGGTGTCGGCCATGTTCGCGTCCCTACACACCGAAATCGCCGACCCGGTGCAGCGGCTGAAAGCGATCGCCCACGCGAATTCGGTTGCCAAAGAACACAGTTCGGCCATCGGGGCGTCATTGCTGCAGGATTGGACGCAATTCGCGGCGCCGGCGGTGTTCGGCATCGCGATGCGGCTTTACGCGCGGACCCGGTTCACCGACAGCATGCCGGTGCACAACTTGGTGGTCTCCAACGTGCCCGGGCCGCAGGTTCCGCTGTACCTGCTGGGCTGCGAGGTCAAGGCGATGTATCCGCTGGGGCCGATCTTTCACGGCTCGGGACTCAACATCACCGCCATGTCGTTGCGGGGCAAGCTGGACGTCGGCCTGATCGGCTGCCCGGACCTGGTGCCCGACCTCTGGGAGCTGGCCGACGAGTTCGCGGTGGCGATGGAGGAGCTGCGGGCGGCGGCGCGGTAGCCGGGCCGCGGTGCCGCTGATCAGGATCCCAAGTTTCCTCTGGCAGCATATGTGGGCATGGGCCTGTCTCGTCGCGGTAAGAGCGCGCGCACGCTGCTGATCTGGATGTCGATCGCCGCGGTCGCGTTGCTGTTGGCGGGCTGCGTCCGGGTGGTGGTGGGACGCGCCGTCATGTCCGGGCCCAAGCTGGGCCAGGCCGTGGAGTGGACGCCGTGCCGGGCCGCCAACCCGAAGGTCAAACTGCCCGCCGGCGCGCTGTGCGGCAAGCTGGCCGTCCCGGTCGACTACGACCACCTCGACGGCGACGTGGCGACGCTGGCGATGATCCGTTTCCCCGCCACCGGGGACAAGATCGGTTCGCTGGTGATCAACCCCGGCGGGCCGGGGGAGTCGGGCATCGAGGCGGCGCTGGGCGTCGTGCAGTCGTTGCCCAAGCGGGTCCGCGAACGCTTCGACCTGGTCGGTTTCGACCCGCGCGGGGTGGGCGCGTCGCGCCCGGCGGTCTGGTGCAACTCCGACGCCGACAACGACCGGCTGCGCACCGAGCCCAACGTCGACTACAGCCCGGCCGGGGTGGCCCACATCGAGGACGAAACCAAACAGTTCGTCGGCCGCTGCGTCGACAAGATGGGCAAGAAGTTTCTGGCCAACGTCGGGACCGTCAACGTCGCCCGCGACCTCGACGCGATCCGCGCGGCGCTGGGCGACGACAAGCTGACCTACCTCGGCTACTCCTACGGCACCCGGATCGGCTCGGCCTACGCCGAGGCCTACCCGCACAACGTGCGGGCGATGATCCTCGACGGCGCCGTCGACCCCAACGCCGACCAGATCGAAGCCGATCTGCGGCAGGCCAAGGGATTCCAGGACGCGTTCAACAACTTCGCCGCCGAATGCGCCAAGCAACCGAACTGCCCGCTGGGCACAGACCCGGCCAAAGCCGTCGACGTCTACCACAGCCTGGTGGACCCGATGGTCGATCCCGACAACCCGATGGTCGGCCGGCCCATCCCGACGAATGACCCACGCGGACTGAGCTATAGCGACGCCATCGTCGGCACCATCATGGCGTTGTACTCACCCAACCTGTGGCACCACCTGACCGACGGGCTGTCCGAACTCGTCGACCACCACGGCGACACCCTGCTCGCCCTGGCCGACATGTACATGCGCCGCGACGCGCACGGCCACTACACCAACGCCACCGACGCCCGGGTGGCGATCAACTGCGTGGACCAGCCGCCGATCACCGACCGCGCCAAGGTGATCGACGAAGACCGCCGCTCCCGGGAGATCGCGCCGTTCATGAGCTACGGGCAGTTCACCGGCAACGCGCCGCTGGGTACCTGCGCGTTCTGGCCGGTGCCGCCGACCAGCAAGCCGCACACCATCTCCGCGCCCGGGCTGGCGCCCACGGTGGTGGTGTCGACGACGCACGATCCGGCGACGCCGTACAAGGCCGGGGTGGATCTGGCCAACGAGTTGCGCAGCTCGCTGCTGACCTACGACGGAACGCAGCACACCGTGGTGTTCCAGGGTGACGGCTGCATCGACAACTACGTGACGGCCTATCTGGTCGGCGGCACCATCCCGCCCAGCGGCGCCAAGTGCTGACGCCCCAGGTTTCGCCGAACGTGCACTGGCGGCGAGCTTCTCGCGGATTTTTCGCGCTGAGTGCACGTTCGGCGGCGGCCGGCTCGGCGGCCCGGCCCGAGACCAAGGCGTAACCGTTTCGCGCTGCCACGGGTATCCGGGGCTGCAACGATGACAGCCATGTCGCGCCTGAGATCGTTGAGCTCGGCGCTGCTCTCATTCGGCCTCGTCCTCGGTGGAACATCGGGCGCCGGGTTGCCGGTGGCCGGCGCCACCCCGGAGCCTGGCGCCGGCCAGACCCCGGCGCCGAATCCGCCGACGGCCGCGGCGCCGCAGGGCTGGGGGAGCTGCAGCCAATTCGTCACGGACACAAGCGATATCCCGACCGCGCAGTGCACCACGGTGTCGGTCCCGATCGACTACAACAACCCCGGCGCCGGGCAGGCCAAGCTCGCCGTGATCCGGGTACCGGCGACCGGTCAGCGGATGGGCTCGCTGCTGGTCAACCCCGGCGGCCCGGGCGGCTCGGCCGTCGACATGGTGGCCGCGATGGCCTCCGACATGGACAACTCGGCCATCCGGCGCAGCTTCGACCTGGTCGGCTTCGACCCGCGCGGGGTGGGCCACTCGACACCGCCGCTGCGGTGTCGCACCGACGCCGAGTTCGACGCCTACCGGCGCGAACCCATGGTCGACTACAGCCCGGCCGGGGTGGCCCACATCGAGCAGCTCTACCGGCAGCTGGCCCAGCAGTGCGTCAACCGGATGGGCACCGCGTTCCTGGCCAACGCCGGCACCGCCTCGGTCGCCCGCGACATGGACGCGGTGCGCCAGGCGCTCGGCGACGAGCAGATCAACTACCTGGGCTACAGCTACGGCACCGAGCTGGGCACCGCGTACCTGGAGAAGTTCAGCAACCACGTGCGGGCGATGGTGCTCGACGGCGCCATCGACCCGACCGTCGGGCCGGTCGACGAGAACATCAACCAAATGGCCGGATTCCAAACGGCTTTCAACGACTACGCCACCGACTGCGCCCGCTCGCCGGGCTGCCCGCTGGGCACCGACCCGGCGCAGTTCGTCAACCGCTACCACGCCCTGGTCGACCCGCTGGTCACCCGGCCGGGCCGCACCGCCGACCCGCGCGGGCTGAGCTACGCCGACGCCACCACCGGCACCATCAACGCCCTCTACACGCCGGCACACTGGAAGTACCTGACCAGCGGTCTGCTCGGGCTGGCGCGCGGCACCGACGCCGGCGATCTGCTGGCGCTCGCCGACGACTATCAGGGCCGCGACCGCAACGGCCACTACTCCAACGACCAGGACGCGTTCAACGCGGTCCGCTGCGTCGACGCCCCGAACCCGACCGACCAGGCCAGCTGGGTGAGCGCCGACCAGAAGATCCGCCAGGCCGCGCCGTTTTTGAGCTACGGGCCGTTCACCGGCAACGCGCCCGCGACCTGTGCGCGCTGTGGCCGGTGCCGGCGACGTCGGCGCCGCACGCCGCCCCGCCGATGCCCGCGGGCAAGGTCGTCGTCGTCTCCACCACGCACGACCCGGCCACGCCGTATCAGGCCGGGGTGAATCTGGCCCGCCAGCTCGGCGGCCCGCTGATCACCTACGACGGGACGCAGCACACCGCGGTGTTCAACGGCGACCAATGCGTGGACAACGCCGTGGTGCGCTATTTCGTCGCCGGCACGCCGCCGCCGGCGTCGTATCGCTGCCAGTCCTGACCAGCGCCGCACGCCCCGCCGCAACGGTTCTGAGCGGGCATCGGTAACACAGAATTAACAGCGGTTGCCTACTGTTCGAGATATGGATCGACAGAAGGAATTCGTCCTGCGCACCCTCGAGGAACGGGACATCCGCTTCGTTCGGCTGTGGTTCACCGATGTGCTCGGGTTCCTCAAGTCGGTCGCCATCGCCCCGGCCGAACTCGAAGGCGCCTTCGAGGAGGGCATCGGCTTCGACGGCTCCTCGATCGAGGGCTTCTCCCGGGTGTCGGAATCCGACACCGTCGCCAACCCCGACCCGTCCACCTTCCAGGTGCTGCCATGGGCCTCGCCCAACGGCCACCACCACTCGGCGCGAATGTTCTGCGACATCACCATGCCGGACGGGTCGCCGTCCTGGGCCGACCCGCGGCACGTGCTGCGCCGCCAGCTGCAGAAGGCCAACGACCTGGGCTTCTCCTGCTACGTGCACCCCGAGATCGAGTTCTTCCTGCTCAAGCCCGGGCCCGACGACGGCACGCCGCCCGTCCCCGTCGACACCGCCGGCTACTTCGACCAGGCCATCCACGACTCCGCCTCCAACTTCCGCCGGCACGCCATCGAAGCGCTGGAGTTCATGGGCATCTCGGTGGAGTTCAGCCACCACGAGGGCGCGCCCGGCCAGCAGGAGATCGACCTGCGCTTCGCCGACGCCCTGTCGATGGCCGACAACGTGATGACGTTTCGCTACGTCATCAAGGAGGTCGCGATCGAGAACGGCGCCCGCGCCTCGTTCATGCCCAAGCCGTTCGGGCAGCACCCCGGTTCGGCGATGCACACCCACATGAGCCTGTTCGAGGGCGACGTCAACGCGTTCCACAGCCCCGACGACCCGCTGCAACTCTCGGACGTGGGCAAGTCGTTCATCGCCGGCATCCTCGAGCACGCCTCCGAGATCAGCGCCGTCACCAACCAATGGGTGAACTCCTACAAGCGGCTGGTGGGCGGCGGCGAGGCCCCCACCGCCGCGTCCTGGGGGGCGGCCAACCGCTCGGCGCTGGTGCGGGTGCCGATGTACACGCCGCACAAGACGTCGTCGCGCCGCGTCGAGGTGCGCAGCCCCGACTCGGCGTGCAACCCCTACCTGACCTTCGCCGTGCTGCTGGCCGCCGGCCTGCGCGGGGTGGAGAAGGGCTACGTGCTGGGGCCGCAGGCCGAGGACAACGTGTGGGACCTGACTCCCGAGGAGCGGATCGCGATGGGCTATCGCGAACTGCCCACCAGCCTCGACAGCGCGCTGCGCGCCATGGAGTCCTCGGAGCTGGTCGCGGAGACGTTGGGGGAGCACGTCTTTGACTTCTTCCTGCGCAACAAGCGCACCGAGTGGGCGACCTACCGCAGCCACGTCACCCCGTACGAACTGCGCACCTACCTGTCGCTGTAGCCCCGGCGCCGTAGCGCATTTCCCGTCCCGGGTGCGCCGGCGCGGCGTCGGGTTGCGCTACCGTCGTGGTCGTGACCAAACCCGCGACGCAGCGCCCCCGGCTGCCCAGCGTCGGCCGGCTCGGGTTGGTCGATCCCCAAGCGGCCGAACGGATGGCGCAGCTGGGTTGGTACGACCATGACGACCAGGCCCACGTCGATCTGCTGTGGGCGCTGTCCCGGGCGCCGGACCCCGACGCCGCGCTGCTCGCCCTGGTCCGGCTGGCCGAGACCCCCGACGCCGGGTGGGACGAACTGGGCGCCGCCCTGCTCACCGAACGCCCGCTGCGGGGACGGCTGTTCGCGGTGCTCGGCTCCTCGCTGGCCCTGGGCGACCACCTGGTCGCCCAACCGCGATCCTGGAAACTGTTGCGCGGCAACGTCTCTCTGCCCACCCACGACGAACTGTGCGCGATGTTCACCGGCTGCGTCGACGAGGCGCTGGCCGACCCCGGCTCGGCGATGGTGCGGCTGCGCACCCTGTACCGGGACCGGCTGCTGGTGCTGGCCGCGCTCGACCTGGCCGCCACCGTCGAGGACGAACCGGTGCTGCCGTTCACCGTGGTGGCCGCCCACCTGTCGGACCTGGCCGACGCGGCGCTGGCCGCCGCGCTGCGGGTGGCCGAGCACAACGTGTGCGGCGACCGGACACCGCCGCGGCTGGCGGTCATCGCGATGGGCAAATGCGGTGCCCGCGAACTGAACTACGTCAGCGACGTCGACGTCATCTTCGTCGGCGAGCGCGCCGACACCGTCACCACCCGGGTGGCCAGCGAGATGATGCGGCTGGCGTCCGAGGCGTTCTTCCAGGTCGACGCCGGGCTGCGACCGGAAGGCCGCAGCGGCGAGCTGGTCCGCACCGTGGAGTCGCACATCGCCTACTACCAGCGCTGGGCCAAGACGTGGGAGTTCCAGGCGCTGCTGAAAGCCCGTGCGGCGGTGGGCGACGCGGAGCTCGGCCGGCGCTACCTGGACGCGCTGATGCCGATGGTGTGGGTGGCCTGCGAACGCGAGGACTTCGTGGTCGAGGTGCAGGCGATGCGCCGGCGCGTCGAGCAGCTGGTGCCCGCCGACGTCCGCGGCCGCGAGATCAAGCTGGGCAGCGGCGGGTTGCGCGACGTCGAATTCGCCGTGCAGCTCTTGCAGTTGGTGCACGGCCGCAGCGACGAGTCGCTGCACGTGGCCTCGACGGTCGACGCGCTGGCCGCGCTGGGGCAGGGCGGCTACATCGGGCGCGAGGACGCGGCCAACCTCACCGCCTCCTACGAATTCCTGCGGCTGCTCGAGCACCGCCTGCAGCTGCAGCGGCTCAAGCGCACCCACCTGCTGCCCGAGGCCGACGACGAGGAGGCGGTGCGCTGGCTGGCCCGGGCCGCCCACATCCGGCCGGACGGCCGCCACGACGCGGCCGGGGTGCTGCGCGAGGAGCTGCGGCACCAGAACCTGCGGGTCTCGCAGCTGCACGCCAAGCTCTTCTACCAGCCGCTGCTGGAATCGATCGGCCCGGCCGGGCTGGAGATCCGGCACGGCATGACCTCCGAGGCCGCCGAGCGGCAGCTGGCCGCCCTGGGCTACGAGGGCCCGCAGAGCGCGTTGAAGCACATGTCGGCGCTGGTCAACCAGAGCGGCCGGCGCGGCCGGGTGCAGTCGGTGCTGCTGCCGCGGCTGCTGAACTGGATGTCGTATGCGCCCGACCCGGACGGCGGCTTGCTGGCCTACCGCCGGCTGTCGGAGGCGCTGGCCGGCGAGAGCTGGTATCTGTCCACGCTGCGCGACAAGCCCGCGGTGGCGCGGCGGCTCATGCATGTGCTCGGGACCTCGGCGTACGTGCCCGACCTGCTGATGCGCGCGCCGCGGGTCATCCAGGACTACGGCGACGGGCCGTCCGGGCCCCGGCTGCTCGAGACCGACCCGGCCGCGGTGGCCCGCGCGCTGGTCGCCTCGGCCAGCCGATACTCCGACCCGGTGCGGGCGATCGCCGGGGCGCGCACCCTGCGCCGGCGCGAGCTGGCCCGGGTGGCGTCGGCGGACCTGCTCGGCATGCTCGAGGTCACCGACGTGTGCAAGGCGCTGACCTCGGTGTGGGTGGCCGTACTGCAGGCCGCGCTGGACGCGATGATCCGGGCCAACCTGCCCGACGACGGCCCGCAGCGGGGCAAGGCGCCGGCCGCCATCGCGGTGATCGGCATGGGCCGGCTGGGCGGCGCGGAGCTGGGCTACGGGTCCGACGCCGACGTGATGTTCGTCTGCGAGCCGGCACCCGGCGTCGACGATTCGGCGGCGGTGCGCTGGGCGGCCTCGGTCGCCGAGCAGGTTCGCACCCTGCTGGGCACCCCCAGCGTGGACCCGCCGCTGGACGTGGACGCCAACCTGCGGCCCGAGGGCCGCAACGGCCCGCTGGTGCGGACCCTGGCGTCCTATGCCGCCTACTACGAGCAGTGGGCGCAGCCGTGGGAGATCCAGGCGTTGCTGCGCGCGCACGCGGTCGCCGGGGACGCGGAGCTGGGGCAGCGGTTCCTGCTGATGGCCGACAAGACGCGCTACCCCGCCGACGGGGTGTCGCCGGAGGCGGTGCGCGAGATCCGGCGCATCAAGGCCCGGGTGGACGCCGAGCGGCTGCCGCGCGGCGCCGACCCCAACACGCACACCAAGCTGGGCCGCGGCGGGCTGGCCGACATCGAATGGACCGTGCAGCTGCTGCAGCTGCTGCACGCCCACGAGGTGCCGGCGCTGCACAACACGTCGACGCTGGAGTGCCTGGACGCGATCGCCGAGGCCGGCCTGGTTCCCGCCGACGAGGTGGACCTGCTGCGGCAGGCCTGGCTGACCGCCACCCGGGCCCGCAACGCGCTGGTGCTGGTCCGCGGCAAGCCCACCGACCAGCTGCCCGGCCCCGGGCGTCAGCTGAACGCGGTCGCCGTCGCCGCGGGCTGGCCCACCGACGAGGGCGGGGAGTTCTTGGACAACTATCTACGGGTGACGCGACGCGCAAAAGCGGTCGTGCGCAAGGTGTTCGGAAGTTGAGTCAGGAGGCCGGCGCGTTGGACGCCATATTCGAGGTGCTCGACGCGGCGGAGGCCGAACGGGTGACCGCACTGTATGCCCCGTTGGCCGATGCGGTCCGCGAGCTCGTCGACGCCACCATCCGGACCGAGGTTGACGACGCCGTCGTCGCCGAAGCCCGCTCGGCGATCGAGGCGGTCACCGCGTCGCTGCGGCGACGGACCCGGCCGGTGGGGGTGAGCTACCGGGTCGACGGCCGGCCGCTGCCGCTGGGCAACGCCGCGATCGGCGTGTGCAATCCGATCGCCCCGCCGATCGTCGTGCACCACGAGGGCGACGGGCGCTGCTGGAGCGAGTTCGTCCTCGGCTCGGCCTACGAGGGGCCGCCGCGGCTGGTGCACGGCGGCGTCAGCGCCCTGGTGCTCGACCACATGCTCGGTGAGGCGGCCAGCGAAGGGCTGTCCAAGGCGCGGTTCACCGGCACCATCACCGTGAAATACCTGCGCGGCACGCCGCTGGGCCCGCTGCGCTGCGACGCCTGGATCGACCGCCGCGAGGGTGTCAAAGTCTTTGCCCGAGGCACCATTTCGGATGCCGCGGGAGTCACCGTCGAAGCCGACGGCGTGTTCATCGAGCCGGCCTGGGCGCGGGAGACGCAGTGAGGTTCTACGTCAGCAGCGCCTTCTTGAACACCCGGGAGATCGTCGAGATCGCTAGGGCCGCAGATGAACTCGGCTACGACGGGATCGGCATCCCCGACCATGTCGCCAACCTGGAGACGCTGGACACCCCCTACCCGTACACCAGGGACGGGCAGCGGCGCTGGCAACCGTTCACCGACTGGCCCGACCCGTGGGTGCTCATCGGGGCGCTCGCCCAGGTCACCACCCGGCTGCGGTTCGTCAACACCGTTTACATCCCGGCGATGCGCAACCCGTACTCGGCGGCCAAAGCCATTGGCACCGCGGCGGTTCTGGCGTCGGGCCGGGTGGAGCTGGGCGTCGGCGTCGGCTGGTGCCGCGAGGAATTCGCGTTGATGGGGGAGCGGTTCGAGGCGCGCGGCAAACGCACCGACGAGATCATCGAGCTGATGCGGGCGCTGTGGGCGCCGGGCTGGACGGAGTTCGACGGCGAATTCTACTCCGCGCCGCGGCTGGAGATGCAGCCCACCCCGCCGCCGATCCCGGTGTATGTGGGCGGGCTGTCGGACATCGCGCTGCGCCGCGCCGCCCGCAACGACGGCTGGATCGGCGACCTGATCAAGACCGAGCGGGCCATCGAGGCGGTCGGCCGGCTGCGCGAGCTGCGCGCCGAAAACGGTTTGACGATGGACGATTTCACCATCCTGACGCCGCTGACCGACGCGTTCACCACCGCCGATTACCGGCGCGCCGAGGATGCCGGCATCACCGGGATCATCACCATGCCGTGGATGTTCTACGCCGGGCCGCAGGCGTCGCTGGACGACAAGATCGACGGCATGCAGCGGTTCCGCAAGGACCTCGCGCTGGACGGGTAGGGCTGGACACCTGCGCCGGCTTCGGCTGAGCCCCACGACACTTACCCGGTGGCGACGACACGCCGGCGCGGGCCGCCATCGCTTAAGTCTCGCGGAACCCAGCAGGGCGGCGGGGACGAGACCGCCCGCCCGATCGGATCGGGCGGGCGGCATCGACTTCGACGTCTCTAAACGTCGTAGTACAGCGCGAATTCGTAGGGGTGCGGCCGGACCTGGACCGGCAGGATCTCGGTCTCGCGCTTGAAGCTGATCCACGTCTCGATCAGGTCGGGCGTGAAAACGCCTCCCTCGGTGAGGTATTCGTGGTCCTCTTCCAGCCGGTCGATGACCGCGGACAGCTGGGTCGGCGCCTGCGGGATGTTGGCGGCCTCCTCGGGCGGCAGCTCGTAGAGGTCCTTGTCGACCGGCGCCTGCGGCTCGATCTTGTTCTTGATGCCGTCCAGGCCGGCCATCAGCATGGCCGAGAACGCCAGGTAGGGGTTGCCCGAGGAGTCGGGGCAACGGAACTCGAGCCGCTTGGCCTTCGGGTTGGTGCCGGTGATCGGGATGCGCACACACGCCGAGCGGTTGCGCTGGCTGTAGACCAGGTTGATCGGCGCCTCGAAGCCCGGCACCAGGCGCTTGTAGGAGTTCGTCGTCGGGTTGGTGAACGCCAGCAGCGACGGCGCGTGGTGCAGCAGGCCGCCGATGTAGTGCCGCGCGGTGTCCGACAGACCGGCGTAGCCCGTCTCGTCGTACATCAGCGGGCTGCCGTCCTTCCACAGCGACTGATGGGTGTGCATGCCGGAGCCGTTGTCCCCAAACAGCGGCTTGGGCATGAACGTAACGGTCTTGCCGTTCTGCCACGCGGTGTTCTTGACGATGTACTTGTAGAGCATCATGTCGTCGGCCGCGTGCAGCAGCGTGTTGAACTTGTAGTTGATCTCGGCCTGGCCGCCGGTGCCCACCTCGTGGTGGCCCTTCTCCAGGCTGAAGCCGGCCTTGATCAGGTTGGACAGCATCTGGTCGCGCAGGTCGACGTAGTGGTCGACGGGGGCGACGGGGAAGTAGCCCCCCTTGGGGCGGACCTTGTAGCCGCGGTTGGGGCTGCCGTCGAGCTCGTTGGGCGAGCCGGTGTTCCACCAGCCCGAGATGGCGTCGATCTCGTAGAACGAGCCGTTGGTGCGCGAGTCGAAGCTCACCGAGTCGAAGATGTAGAACTCGGCCTCGGCGCCGAAGTACGCGGTGTCGGCCACACCGGTGGAGATCAGGTAGTTCTCCGCCTTGCGGGCGATGTTGCGCGGGTCGCGCGAGTACGGCTCGAGGGTGAACGGGTCGTGCACGAAGAAGTTCAGGTTCAGCGTCTTGGCCTCGCGGAACAGGTCGATCTGGGCCGTGGCCGGGTCCGGCAGGAGCAACATGTCGGATTCGTGAATGGACTGGAATCCGCGAATGGACGAGCCGTCGAAGGCCAGGCCGTCCTCGAAGACGCTCTCGTCGAAAAACGAAACCGGGATTGTGAAGTGCTGCATGATGCCGGGCAGGTCACAGAACCGGACGTCGACAAATTCGACTTTCTCGTCCTTGGCGAGTTTGAAGACGTCGTCGGGCGTCGTTTCCGTCACAGAATGCTCCTTTACTTGGTGAGATCCGCGGCCTGACGCTATGGAGCAGATGTTGCCCGTCAGTCAACCCGATGTTGCGCGCACGTTACGTGACCATGCCACACGCAAAAAGTGGCCGCGTCGGCGGCGGGTTCTATTGTGGGGCCATGGATCGCAAGATCGTATCTTTTCTGTTCGCGCGGCGCACCGTCTGCCCGTCCCGCCGGTGCCGGACCGCCGGGCGCCGCGACGCCGGTCCGGGGCGATGACGCCGGAATCGCGATCCGCATATCCGGGCGAAAAGCTCGGCCTGCCGCAGCGCGGGCCCGGCTCGTTGGCGCCGATGGGGCCTCGGCTGGGCGCGTTGATGATCGACTGGCTGATCTCCTACGGGCTGGCGGCGCTGGCCATGCGGTTGGGCTGGTTCTCGGCATCGGCCCTGGCCACCGCCGTGCTGGTGATCTGGTTCGTGCTGGGGGTGGTCTCGGTGCGGCTGTTCGGCTTCACGCCCGGCCAGCTGGTGCTGCGGCTGCAGGTGGTGACGGTGGACGGGCGGGGGCTGGTCGGCACCGGCCGCGCGGTGGTGCGCGGTGTGCTGGTCGGGACGGTGGTGCCGGCGTTGTTCACCGACTGGGACGGCCGCGGCCTGCAGGACCGGCTGACCGCGACGGCCGTGGTGCGGCGCTGAGCTCTGCCGATGGCGGCGACCCGCTGCGCCCGGCCGCGCTTTGCGATCGGCGCGGGAGCTACTTGCGGCGGACGGTGCGCTGCACCCCGCGCATCTTGCCGGCGTTGGGCAGCGGGCCCTTGGGCATGACGGCGGCCCCGGCCCGCGACCCCAGCGCGGCCAGCCGCGACTCCAGGGTGTCCATCTGCTTGACGGTGATGTTGGCCGGCAGCCGGGTCAGGTGGCGCTCCAGCTTGGCCAGCGGCACCTCGTCCTCGCCGTTGCCGACGATGATGTCGTAGATCGGCACGTCGCCGATCAGCCGGGCGGTGCGCTTTTTCTCCTGCGCCAGCAGCGGCCGCACCCGGGTCGGCGAGCCCTCGCCGACCAGGATCACGCCCGGCCGGCCGATGACGCGGTGCACGGCGTCGAAGTGGCCGGTCGCCGCCACCCCGGGGGTCACCCGCCACTTGCCGCGCAGATTGTCCAAAGCCCATGCCGCCGCGCCGGTTTGGCCCTCGGCCTTGCGGTAGACCGATTTCTGCGCGCGGCGCCCGAACACGATGAAGGCGACCAGCGCGCCCAGCACCACGCCGAACGGGATCAAGGTGATCATGGTCAGCCCGCCGGCCCAGACGCCCACACCCACCGACACGCCCACGACCAGCAGGAAGGCGCCGATCATGTAGGGCAGCAGGCGCTTGTCCTCCTGGCGCTGGATGTTGAACGCCTGCCACAACTGGGCGCGGCGCTCGCGCGCGGCGGCCTTGCGGGCGGCCTGCGCCTGCGCGCGGGCCGCCTTGTTGTCGGCGGCAGAGCGGGATTTAGCCATAGTCAAAGAATACGTAGCGCCGTGGCGGCTAGGCGCGGGCGCGGGCGGCCTGCCGGTAGAGTCGCCCGGCGCGGTACGACGAGCGCACCAGCGGCCCGGCCAGCACCCCGGAGAAGCCCAGCTCTTCGGCATGCCGCGCGAACTCGACGAATTCCTCCGGCTTCACCCAGCGCTCGACCGGGTGGTGGCGGGCCGACGGGCGCAGGTACTGGGTGATGGTGATGATGTCGCAGCCGGCGCCGCGCAGGTCGGCCAGCGCGGTGCGCACCTCGTCGGGGGTTTCGCCCAGGCCGAGGATGAGGTTGCTCTTGGTGACCAGCCCGGCCTCGCGGGCCGCGGTCAGCACGTCCAGGCTGCGCCGGTAGGTGAAGGCCGGGCGGATCCGTTTGAAGATCCGCGGCACCGTTTCGACGTTGTGCGCCAACACTTCCGGGCGCGACCCGAACACCTCGGCGAGCCGGTCGGGCCGGCCGTTGAAGTCGGGGATCAACAGCTCGACACCGGTCGACGGGTTGAGCTCCTTGATGGCGCGCACCGTCTCGGCGTACAGCCAGGCGCCGCCGTCGGGCAGGTCGTCGCGGGCCACCCCGGTGACCGTGGCGTAGCGTAGCCCCATCGTGCGCACGCTGTCGGCCACCCGGCGGGGCTCGTCGCGGTCCAGCTCGGCGGGCTTGCCGGTGTCGATCTGGCAGAAGTCGCAGCGACGGGTGCACTGGTCGCCGCCGATCAGGAAGGTGGCCTCGCGGTCCTCCCAGCATTCGAAGATGTTGGGGCAGCCGGCCTCTTCGCAGACCGTGTGCAGCCCCTCGCGCCGGACCAGGCTCTTGAGCTCGGTGTATTCCGGCCCCATCCGGGCCCGCACCCGGATCCACGGCGGTTTGCGCTCGATCGGGGTCTCGGCGTTGCGCACTTCCAGGCGCAGCAGTTTGCGTCCCTCGGGTGCGACAGTCACATCGCCGATGCTACGCGGGCGCCGGGTGAGTGCTCACGCACCGGCAGCACCCCGTCCAGGGCGTCGCAGACGGCGTCGGCGACCGACGTCACGACGTCGTCGACCGCGACCGGGCGGCGCAGTTCGGCCGTCAGCGACGTCACCCCGGCGTCGCTGATGCCGCACGGCACAATGGCGCTGAAGGCACCCAGGTCGCAGTCGCAGTTCAGCGCGAAGCCGTGCAGGGTGGTGGCGCGGGACACCCGCACCCCGATGGCGGCCACCTTGCGGTCGGGCCGGCCGGCGTCGCCCGGCACCCACACCCCGGAGCGGCCCGGCACGCGGACCGTGTCCAGGCCCAGATCGGCGCACACCTTGATCAGCGCCTCCTCCAGCCGTCGCACGTAGTCGACCACGTCCAGCGGTTCGGCCAGGCCGATGATCGGATAGCCGACCAACTGGCCGGGCCCGTGCCAGGTGATCTTGCCGCCCCGGTCGGTGTCGACCACGGGCGTGCCGTCCAGCGGCCGCTCGTGCGGTTCGGTGCGCCGGCCCGCGGTGTACACCGCCGGGTGTTGCAGCAACAGCAACGTGTCGGGGCCGCCGGCGACCCGGGCGTCGGCCAGGTCGCGCTGCTGCTGCCAGGCCGCGCGGTAGTCGACGGTGCCGAGCCGGCGGACATCGATCAGGGCGCGGCTGGACCGGATGGAATCGATCACGTTCGCGACGGTACTCGGCCCGGCCCGGTCGGGCCCAATCCGGGCGGGGTCAGTCGTGGGCGGGCCGGGCGGTGGCGTAGCCCAGCGCCTCGCCAATGGTGTTGTGGTGGAACACGAATCCGGTGCGCTCCAGCGCGGCGGGGATGGCGCGCTGGCCGGTCAGCAGGCCCTCGTCGGCGAACTCCCCGAGCGCGGCGCGGACGGCGAAACCGGGCAGCATCAACGGGGTCGGGCGGTTGACCGCCCGACCGAACGCGGTGGTGAATTCGGCGTTGGTGACCGGGGCCGGCCCGGTCATGTTCACCGGGCCGGACAGCGCGGGCTCGAAGATCGCGAACAGCAGGGCCCGCACCTCGTCTTCCAGCGTGATCCACGACATGTACTGCCGCCCACTGCCCAGCCGGGCGCCCAGGCCGGTGCGGAACAGGGGCCGCAACCGGCCCAGCGCGCCACCGGCGGGGGAGAACACCAGCCCGGTGCGGGCCAGCACCACCCGGGCGCCGCCGTACTGCGCCGGCAGCGTGGCCGCCTCCCAGTCCTGGCACAGCTGGGCCAGGAAACCGGTTCCGGCGCGGTCGTTTTCGTCGACCACGCGGTCCTTGGTGTTGCCGTAGAAGCCCACCGCGCTGGCGTTGACCAGGGTCGCCACCCCGGCGGCGGCGACGGCGTGCGCGAGGACCTCGGTGGGGGTGATGCGGCTGTCGCGCAGGCTCTGTTTGAAGGCCCCCGACCATCGCCGCTTGCCGATGTTCACCCCGCACAGGTTGACGACGGCGTCGACGCCGCGCAGCGCGTCGGGATCCAGATCGCCGCTCTCGGGATTCCAGGACAGCTCGTCGCCGTTCGCCGGTGCCCGGCGCACGATGCGCAGCACCCGATGGTCGTCGGCGCGCAGGGCCGCCGCCAGCGCCGAGCCGATCAGGCCGGACGAACCCGCAATGGCGATGACGGCCTTTTGCCCAGCGCGAGCCAACGTTCGACCGCCCTTCTCACAGCCCGAGGTCGGCCTCGAATGCTCCCTCTTCGAGCCGGTGCTTGATGGTGGTCAGGAAGCGGCCGGCGTCGGCGCCGTCGATCAGCCGGTGGTCGTAGGTCAGCGGCAGGTAGCAGATCGAGCGCACGCCGATCGACTCGTTGCCGAACTCGTCGACGATCACCCGCGGCCGCTTGACGATCGCCCCGGTGCCCAGCATGGCGGCCTGCGGCGGGACCAGGATCGGGGTGTCGAACAGCGCGCCCTGGCTGCCGATGTTGGTGATCGTGAAGGTGCCGCCGGACAGCTCGTCGGGCTTGAGGTTGCCCGACCGGGCGCGCGCGGCGATGTCGGCGATCGCCCGGGCCAGCCCGGCCAGCGACAGGTCGCCGGCGTTGTGCACGACGGGGGACAGCAGCCCCTGTTCGGTGTCGACCGCGAAGCCGAGGTGCTCGGCGTCGTAGTAGGTGATCTCCTTGGTTTCCTCGTTGTAACTGGCGTTGATGTTGGGGTGGATCTTCAGCGCGTCGATCACCGCGCGGGCGATGAACGGCAGGAACGTCAGGTTCACCCCCTCGCGCTCGGCGAACGCCGCCTTGGCCCGGGCCCGCAATCCGACCAGCCTGGTCATGTCGACCTCATGGGTCTGGGTGAGTTGGGCTGTGGCAAGCAGGGATTCGCGCGTCTTGGCCGCGGTGATCTGACGGATCCGGCTGGCCTTCTGGGTGGTGCCGCGCAGATGCGCCAGCGCCGGCGCCGGGGTCGGCGCGGCGGGCTTGCGGGCCTCGGCGGCCGCGGGGGCCGGTGCGGCCGACGGCTGGGCGGCGGCCTGTTGTTGCCGCTGCTTCTGCTCGGCGGCGGCCAGGACGTCTTGCTTGCGGATGCGACCGCCCACCCCGGTGCCGGTGATCGACGACAGGTCGATGTTGTTCTCGGCGGCCAGCTTTCGCACCAGCGGTGTCACGTAGGGGGTGCCCTCGCCGCCGGCGGCCGGCTGGGCTTGAGCCGGTTGGGCTTGCGCCGGTTGGGCTTTCGGCTCGGGCGCCGGCTGGCTTGCGGCTGGGGCTGTGGCGCGGGCTGCGCCTGGGTTGGGGTGCCGGTTCGGGTTTCGGTTCGGGCTTGGGTGCCGGCGGGGGTTGGGGCGCAGCGGGGGCGGGCGCCTGGGCGCCGGTGCCGATGCGGGCCAGCTCGCCGCCGACCGGCACGGTGCTGTCCTCCTCGGCCGTGATGCTGATCAGCACGCCGGCCACCGGCGACGGGATCTCGGTGTCGACCTTGTCGGTGGACACCTCGACCAGCGCGTCGTCGACCTGGACCGAATCCCCGACCTTCTTGAGCCAGCGGGTCACGGTGCCCTCGGTCACCGACTCGCCCAGCTCGGGCATCAACACCGGGGTGGCGGCGCCGCCACCCGACTCCTGCGGCGCCGGCTGGGCCGGCGCCTGCGGCTGGGCCGGGGCCTCGGGCTGGGCCTGGGCCGGTTCCTGTGCCTGGGACTCGGGCTGGGCCGGTGCTTGCGGCTGGCTCGGCTGGCTGGGGGCCTGCGCCCCGCCGCCGGCGGCGCCGTCGTCGGCCGCGTCGCCGATCACGGCCAGTTCGCCGCCCACCTCCACGGTGTCGTCTTCCTGGGCGATGATCTTGGTCAGCACACCCGCGGCAGGCGACGGGATCTCGGTGTCGACCTTGTCGGTGGACACCTCGACCAGCGGCTCGTCGAGTTCGACCGTGTCCCCTTCCTGCTTGAGCCAGCGGGTGACCGTCCCCTCGGTGACGCTCTCACCGAGTGCCGGCATCTGGACGGAGAAGGCCATCTCTTCTGACTCCTCGATCGCTCGTGGGTCGGGGCGGGTCGATCAGCTCGCTCGCGGAAGGCGAAGTCGCAATCCAAAACTATCCTGTCACTGCGCCCGCGCCGGCACACATCCAGGGCAGATCCGGCTCGCGGCTCGGGTGACCCCGGTCACGCTTGCTACCGTGTGGCCACCGCGGCCCCAGCGCCGCGGCCCACAGCGGGAGCCAGACCGGGGAGGTCCGATGCCGGCACCACAACACTCGCCCCAGCATTTCGTGCACAGCGCCGACGGCACCCGCATCGCGGTCTACGACGAGGGCAACCCCGAGGGCCCGACCGTCGTGCTGGTGCACGGCTTTCCCGACTCGCACGTGCTGTGGGACGGGGTCGTTCCGCTGCTGGCCGAGCGGTTCCGGATCCTGCGCTACGACAACCGCGGGGTCGGTGCGTCGTCGGCGCCCAAGCCGGTGTCGGCCTACCGCATGGACCGCTTCGCCGACGACTTCGCCGCGGTGATCGGCGAACTCAGCCCGGGCGGGCCCGTACACGTGCTGGCCCACGACTGGGGCTCGGTCGGGGTGTGGCACTACCTCAAGCGTCCCGGCGCCAACGACCGGGTCGCCACCTTCACCTCGGTGTCCGGGCCCAGCCAGGACCAGCTGGTCGACTACATCTTCAGCGGGCTGCGGGCGCCCTGGCGGCCGCGCGCCTTCGCCCGCGCGCTCGGCCAGGCGTTGCGGCTGAGCTACATGATCCTGCTGTCCATCCCGGTGCTCGCGCCGTTGGTCCTGCGGCTCACCCTGTCGATCCCGGCGCTGCGGCGCAACGCCGTCGACAACATTCCCGTCGAGCAGATCCACCACTCCGACCGCCTGGCCGCCGACGCGGCCCGCGCGGTGAAAACCTATCCCGCCAACTACTTTCGCTCGTTTGCCATCCGCAAACAGGGTGTGGCCGTCATCGACGTGCCGGTGCAGCTGATCGTCAACACCGAGGACCGGTACGTGCGGCCGTACGGCTACGACCACACGCCACGGTTCGTGCCTCGGCTGTGGCGTCGCGACATCCGGGCCGGACACTTCTCGCCGATGTCGCATCCGCAGGTGATGGCCGCGGTGGTGCACGACTTCGCCGATATGGCCGAGGGCAAGCCGGCCAGCCGCGCGCTGCTGCGCGCGCAGGTGGGGCGTCCCCGCAAGGCGTTCGGCGACACCCTGGTGTCGGTCACCGGCGCCGGCAGCGGCATCGGCCGGGCGACCGCGTTCGCCTTCGCCCGCGAAGGCGCCGAGCTGATCGTCAGCGATATCGACGAGGCGGCCGTCAAGGCCACCGCCGCCGAGATCGCCGGCCGCGGCGTCGCGCACGCCTACGTGCTCGACGTGTCCGACGCGCAGGCGGTGGAGGAGTTCGCCGAGCGGGTCAGCGCCGCGCACGGCGTGCCCGACATCGTCGTCAACAACGCCGGCATCGGGCAGGCGGGCGGATTCCTGGACACCCCCGCCGAGGAGTTCGACCGGGTGCTCGCGGTCAACCTGGGCGGGGTGGTCAACGGCTGCCGGTCGTTCGCGCGGCGAATGGTGCAGCGCGGCACCGGCGGTCACCTCGTCAACGTATCGTCGATGGCCGCCTACGCCCCGCTGCAGTCGCTGAGCGCCTACTGCACGTCCAAGGCGGCGACCTTCATGTTCTCCGACTGCCTGCGCGCCGAACTCGACGCCGCCGGGGTGGGACTGACCACCATCTGCCCGGGCCTGATCGACACCAACATCATCAACACCACCAGATTCGACGCGCCGGCGGGCGCCCGGGCCGAACGGGTCGACGACCGGCGCGGGCAGCTGGGAAAGATGTTCGCGCTGCGCCACTACGGGCCCGACAAGGTGGCCGACGCCATCCTGTCGTCGGTGCAGAAGAAGAAGCCGATCCGCCCGGTGGCGCCGGAAGCCTATGCGCTGTACGGCCTTTCGCGGGTGATGCCGCAGGGGTTGCGCAATGCCGCGCGGCTGCGGGTGATCTGAGGCTAAACGTCCGAGGCTAACGTCTGAGGCGAAGCGTCCTTTGGTTAAGCGCCGGTGGCCGCGCCGCGGCGCCCGGTCAATAGCGTCGCGCCGATCGCGATGATGCCCAGCACCGCCAGCGGTATCGTCCACGCGCGCCGGCCGCCCACCGAGGACTGGCACTGCGCCACATAGTCGGTGTGCGGGACGATCTGGTTGAGGATCGGAACGTTGGCAACGCTGTTGTCGTTGGCGTTGCGGGCCGCGGAAAGATCCGTCACGACCGCGTTCCCGCATCCGATGGAGTGGCCGTTGCCGTCGGAAACCGACACCGGCGCCAGCAGCCCGATGACTCCGGCCAGCAACAGCACGGCGCCCACACCGATGATCAGCCGTCGCACCGTCATGGTTTCGCCTTTCTCGTCGGGCCCTGTCCGGGCCGAGCGATAGCAGATTAACCGCCGCGTGCCCCCGGTAAACCCGACCCGGGCGGCGAGTAACCCACCGAATCGCGGGTATCCGCGGCCCAAACCAAAGACGTGAAGGGGTGGGCCGGTGATTACTGCCACGCGCGAGGTCGCCGCGCCGTGTGAGCGGGTCTGGGAGGTAATTGCCCAGGGCTGGACCTACACGCAATGGGTGGTGGGCAACAGCCGCACCCGCGCGGTGGATGCGGACTGGCCGAATCCCGGCGCCTCGATCCGGCATTCCGTCGGGGTGTGGCCGCTCGTCATCAACGACGCGACGGTGGTGGAGCGCTCCGACCCCCCACACGAGCTGGTGCTGCGCGCCCACCTGGGACCCCTGGGCGCCGCGCGAATCACCTTGCGGCTGCACGCAACCCGGGTGGGATGCCGGGTGGAGATGATCGAAGTGCCGGCCCGCGGATCGGTACGGCTGATCCCGAATCAGCTTGCGCTGCTGGCGGTTTACCCCCGAAACCAGGAGTGCCTGCTGCGGCTGGCGGCGCTGGCCGAACGGCAGGAGCCGAATCAGGTGACCTAGCTCATGGCCTCCGACGCGGTGGCCATGTCGTGCTGACGAAGTAGTTCGCGAGCTTTCCTCGGCCGCCGAGCGTCACGCCAGCGTGGCGCCCGGCGGGCCGAGCCACGCCAGCGTGACGCTCGACGGGCGCCAGCGTGACGCTCGACGGGCGCGGCGGAATGACGCTCGACGGGCGCGGCGGGATCGCGCTGGGGCGCTTAGCCGTTCGCGGCGATGTCTTCGAGCACCGCGAACATGGTGCGCGTCGGCACCCCGGTGGCGCCCTTGGGCGAATAACCCCACGGGCTGCCGGTGTTGTAGGCCGGGCCGGCCACGTCGATGTGCGCCCAGCCCACCCCGTCGGCGACGAACTCGCGCAGGAACACGCCGGCCACCAGCATGCCGGCGAAGCGCTGCCCGCTGATGTTCGACAGGTCGGCCACCGTGGACTTCAGGTCCTCCTTGAGCTCGTCGGGCAGCGGCATCGGCCAGCCGTTCTCACCGACCCGCTGCGAGATCGCCGCCACCCGGTCGCGGAACTCGTCGCTGCCCATCACGCCGGGGATCCGGGCGCCCAGCGCGACGGTCTGCGCGCCGGTCAGCGTGGAGGTCTCGATCAGGTAGTCCGGGTTGTCCTCGCAGGCCCGCACGATGGCGTCGGCCAGAATCAGCCGGCCCTCGGCGTCGGTGTTCTGCACCTCGACGGTGGTGCCGCCGTACTGCGTCAGCACATCGCCGGGCCGCTGCGCGGTGCCCGACGGCATGTTCTCCGCCATCGGCACGGTGGCGATCACGTCGATCGGCAGCTGAAGCTGCGCGGCCAGCGCCACGGTGGCGATGACGGCGGCGGCCCCGCCCATGTCCGAGGTCATGTGATGCATCGAGGCCGCCGGCTTGATCGAGATGCCGCCGGTGTCGAAGGTGACGCCCTTGCCGACCAGCGCCACCTTTTTCGCCTGCTTGGATTTCTTGGCCAGCCGCGAACCGCGGTGGATCAGCCGCACCAGCCGCGGCGGGCGCGACGAACCCTGGCCGACGCCCAGAATCCCTCCGTAGCCGCCCTTTTGCAGCGCCTTCTCGTCGAGCACCTCCACCTCGAGGCCGACGGACTCACCCAAAGCCCTTGCCCGCTTGGCGAATTCGGCGGGAAACAGGTGACTGGGCGGGGTGTTGACCAGATCGCGGGCGGTGGCGACCGCGGTCGCGACGGCCGCACCGTGCGCGACCTCCTGCTTGGCGTCCTTGGCGGTGGTCAGCACCGTGATCTTTTGCAGCCCTTTGTCTTTCGGGGCGGTCTTGGCGCTGCGGAATTCGGTGAACCGGTAGCTGCCCAGGATCAGGCCCTCGACGGCGGCCGAGGCCACGCCCTCGCCGGGCAGCGCCGCCAGCGTGGTGAACACCGTCTCGGTGTTGGACAGCGACCGCGCGGCCACCCCCGCGGCACGGCGGACGGTGTCGGCCGGCCACTCGGATCGCGGCTTGCCCAGGCCGACGGTCAGCACGCTGGACACCGGCAGCGATCCCACCACCAGCCGGTGCAGTTGTTCGGCGCCGCCGGTGGCCGCCAGCGCCCGCAGGCCGGATTCGATCTCGGCGACCGCGTCGGAGGACAGGAACGACCCGGCCGACGTGACGACGGCGCCCGGCTTGTCGTCGTCGCCGGTGGAGACGACAGGCACGATCAGCACGGTGGACGCGGCGGCGCGGCGGGGCAGCGAGGAGGCGACGTTGACGACGGGGGAGGCGTAACCGGGTTCTGTGCTCATCCGCATCACCCTAACGGTCCGCCGGTCGCGGCTGGCTAGGGTGAGAAGTCGTGAGCAACGAAGCCGACCTGCTGCACGGACCGCTGGAAGACCGCCACCGCGACCTGGGCGCCAGTTTCGCCGAGTTCGGGGGTTGGCTGATGCCGGTGTCGTATGCGGGCACCGTCAGCGAGCACAACGCGACGCGCAACGCCGTCGGCCTGTTCGACGTCAGCCATCTGGGCAAGGCGCTGGTCCGCGGGACGGGCGCGGCGCGGTTCGTCAACTCCGCGCTCACCAACGACCTGAACCGGATCGGGCCGGGCAAGGCGCAATACACGTTGTGCTGCAACGAATCCGGGGGAGTCATCGACGACCTGATCGCCTACTACGTCGACGACGACGAGATCTTTTTGGTGCCCAACGCCGCCAACACCGCCGCCGTGGTCGAGGCGCTGCAGGGCGCCGCCCCGGCCGGGGTGACCATCAGTAACCTGCATCGCTCGTATGCCGTGCTGGCCGTGCAGGGGCCGCGCTCGGCCGACGTGCTCGCCGAGCTGGGCCTGCCGAGCGACATGGATTACATGGCCTACGCCGACACCTCGTTCCGGCAGGTGCCGGTGCGCGTCTGCCGCACCGGCTACACCGGCGAGCACGGCTACGAGCTGCTGCCGCCGTGGGAGTCCGCCGGCGTGGTGTTCGACGCCCTGGCCGCGGCGGTGTCGCAGGCCGGCGGCCAACCGGCCGGCCTGGGCGCCCGCGACACGCTGCGCACCGAGATGGGTTACCCGCTGCACGGCCACGAACTGTCACCGGACATTTCGCCGCTGCAGGCCCGATGCGGCTGGGCGATCGGCTGGAAAAAGCAGGCGTTCTTCGGCCGCGACGCGCTGCTGGCCGAGAAGGAGGCCGGGCCGCGACGGCTGCTGCGCGGGCTGCGGATGGTGGGCCGCGGCGTGCTGCGGGCCGGGCTGACGGTGCTCGTCGGTGACACGCCGGTCGGGGTGACCACCTCGGGCACGTTCTCCCCGACGCTGCAGGCCGGGATCGCGCTGGCGCTGATCGACACCGACGCCGACGTGCGGGACGGTCAGGAAGTCACCGTCGACGTCCGCGGCCGCGCCGCCACGTGCGAGGTGGTGCGGCCCCCGTTCGTCGCGGTGAAAACCCGGTAGCGGCGCGGTCGCGCGGGCAAAATCCGATCGGACGCCCGGATATACAATCAGCGGATGACCAGTGGCTCCCTCGAGTTCACGGTTTCGCGCTCGACACGTCCGGCGACCGACGGCGAACGCGAAACCATCCTGGCCGAGCCGGGTTTCGGCAAATACTTCACCGACCACATGGTGTCGATCGAGTACGACGAGACCGAGGCCGGACGGGGCTGGCATGACGCGCGCGTCATCCCGTACGGCCCGATCGAGCTGGACCCGTCGGCGATCGTGTTGCACTACGCGCAGGAGATCTTCGAAGGGCTCAAGGCCTACCGCTGGGCGGACGGCTCCATCGTGTCGTTTCGCGCCCAGGCCAACGCCGCCCGGTTGCGGTCCTCGGCGCGGCGGCTGGCGATTCCCGAGCTGCCCGAGGAGCTGTTCCTGGAATCGCTGCGCCAGCTGATCGCCGTCGACAACGCCTGGGTACCGGCCGCCGGCGGCGAAGAGGCGCTGTATCTGCGGCCGTTCGTCATCGCCACCGAGCCCGGGCTCGGGGTGCGGCCCTCCAAGCAATACCGCTACCTGCTGATCGCCTCCCCGGCCGGCGCCTACTTCAAGGGCGGCATCAGTCCGGTCACCGTCTGGGTGTCGACGGAGTACGTGCGGGCCAGCCCGGGCGGCACCGGGGCGGCCAAGTTCGGTGGCAACTACGCGGCCTCGCTGTCCGCGCAGGCCGAGGCCGCGGCCAACGGCTGCGACCAGGTGGTGTGGCTGGACGCCGTCGAGCGGCGCTTCGTCGAGGAGATGGGCGGGATGAACATCTTCTTCGTGTTCGGCAGCGGCGGCTCGGCACGGCTGGTCACCCCCGAGCTGTCCGGCTCGCTGCTGCCCGGTATAACGCGAGACTCGTTGCTGCAGTTGGCAATTGACGCCGGCTTCGCCGTCGAGGAACGCAAGATCGACATCGACGAGTGGCAGAAGAAGGCCGCCGCCGGTGAGATCACCGAGGTGTTCGCCTGCGGCACCGCCGCCGTCATCACGCCGGTGTCGCACGTCAAGTACGGCGAGACGGAGTTCACCATCGCCGACGGCCAGCCCGGCGAAGTGACGATGGCATTGCGCGACACGCTCACCGGGATTCAGCGGGGCACCTTCGCCGACACCCACGGCTGGATGACCCGGCTCGGCTGATTTGCGGGCTCGCGCCCCGCGGGCGCCGGCTGCCCGCGACTGTCGGCGCCCCGCCCGCGACTGTCGGCTCGCCCGCGACTGTCGGCTCGCCCGCGAGCGTGAAGTTAGTTTCACGCTGGGCTCCGACCGTGAAGCTAGTTTCACGCTCGGCGGGTTGCTGAGCCGCCGAGCCGGCACGGCCGGCCGGCCGAGCCGAGCCGGCGCGGGCTAGACGCGCACCAGGGCCGCGAGCGCTACCGCGCTCACCGTCGCGGTCAGCTCGATCGCCGCGCCCAGCACGTCACCGCTGATGCCGCCGAAGCGGCGCACGCAATGCCGCACCAGCACCCCGCCGCAGCCCAGGCCCAGCAGCACCGCGACCGGTCCGTGCCACGGCCGCGGCCCGGCCACCAGCGACATGCCGAGAAGCACCGCGACCCAGGCCGCCGCCACCGCCGCCGGCTGACTGCCGGCGACGGCGGCGCCCAGCGAGCTGCCGGCGGCCGCCGGCACCGTCCGACGGCAGGCCAGCACCGCGGCGACCCGGCCGGCGAACACCGCCACGGCCACCCCGACCGGAACCGGCCGCCCCGCCGCGAGCGCGGAGAACGCCAGCGCCTGCGCGATCACCACCACGACGACGGCGGCCACGCCGAACGGTCCGGTCGAGCCGTCCCGCATCACCGCCCGCGCGCGGTCCGGGGGGCCGTAGCAGCCCAGGCCATCGGCCGTGTCGGCGACGCCGTCGATGTGCAGGCCGCGGGTGATCAACAGCAGCGCGGCCACGGCGAGCAGCCCGCCCAGCGGGCTGGACCGGCCGAACACCACCGCGCCGCCCCACGCGACGGCGGCGGCCAGCGCCCCCAGCGCGAGGCCTACCACCGGCAGCGCCGTCATGGCGCCGCGGCCCATCGGCCCGCGGCCGCCGGCCGGCATGGGCAGCACCGTGCCGAACGCGAAAGCCGTTGCCAGCGAACGCATCACGGGTGAGTCGACGGGTCGGACACGCCGGCCTGGGCGAAGGTCGCCATCGACGACAGGGCCGCCACCGCGGCCCGCACGATGGGCAGCGCCAGCGCGGCGCCGGTGCCCTCACCGAGCCGCATGCGCAGGTCGAGAATCGGCTCCAGATCCAGCGCGGTCAGCGCCAGCGCATGACCCGGCTCGGTGGAGCGGTGCCCGGCCTGCCACCACAGCCGGGCGCCCGGCGCCAGGTGCTCGGCGACCAGCGCGGCCGCCGTCACCGCCATGCCGTCGAGCAGCAGCGGGGTGCGCCGCACCGCGGCCTGCGCGCAAAAACCCGCCAGCGCAGCCAGATCCGCGCCTCCGGCGCAGCGCAGCAGCGCGACCGGGTCGGGCAATACCCGTCGCGCCCGAAAGAGCGCGTCGCGCACCGCGGCCGTCTTCCGCGCCCACCCGGCGTCGTCGATGCCGGTGCCAAACCCCACCGCCACGACCGGCTCGACGTTGGTCAGCGCCGCCACCAATACCGCTGCGGCCGTGGTGTTTCCGATCCCCATGTCGCCGGCGATCAGCAGGTCCGCGCCGGCGTCGACCTCCTCGTCGGCGATGGCCGCACCCGCGGACAGCGCCCGCTCGGTCTCCTCAGCGGTCAACGCGTCCTGCACCGTGATGTCGCCGCTACCGCGGCGGACCTTGTGCGCGCCGATCCGATCGTCGGGCGGGTCTGCGTCCACCGCCAGGTCCGCCACGCGCACGCTCGCCCCGGCGACGCCGGCCAGCGCGTTGATCGCGGCGCCGCCCGCGTCGAAGTTGGCGACCATCTGGGCCGTCACCTCCGGCGGGTAGGCCGAGACGCCGCACCGGGCGACGCCGTGATCACCGGCGAACACCACCACCCGGGCCCGCTCGAACTGCCGCGGCGGGCACTGCCCCTGGCAGGCCGCGATCCACACCGACAGGTCCTCCAGCCGGCCTAGCGCGCCGCGCGGTTTGGTCAGGGTGTCCTGCCGCGCCCGGGCGGCGGCGGCCGCGCCCGGGTCGGGCGGCGAGACGGTCGCGAATTCCATCAGACCCCCGGCGTTTTGATCGGCACCGGCTGGCCGGCCACCACCAGCACCACCCGGTCGCACAGCCGCGCGAGGCGCTGGTTGAGGCTGCCCAGCTCGTCGGCGAACCGGCGCGCGGACGCGGTGGCCGGCACCACAGTCAGCCCAACCTCCGGGCTGACCAGCACCAGCGCGGCGGCGAACTCGGCGACCGCGGCCAGCACGTCGTCGACCGGGGCGGTCACCGAGCCGCCCTGCCATCCGTCGTGCCGGTCCAGCATGCCGGTCAGCCAGCCGCCCAGGTCGTCGACCAGGGTGGGGACCTGCGGACAGCGGCGCAATTCGGTTGCGATGTCGTCGGTTTCGATCGTCGACCAG
This sequence comes from Mycobacterium sp. MAC_080597_8934, assembly GCF_000523975.1. Classification (NCBI taxonomy): domain Bacteria; kingdom Bacillati; phylum Actinomycetota; class Actinomycetes; order Mycobacteriales; family Mycobacteriaceae; genus Mycobacterium; species Mycobacterium sp. MAC_080597_8934. The sequence goes on from NZ_JAOS01000013.1 coordinate 88,065, forward strand.
TGCGCGGGCCGCCGGTCGCGATGCTCGGCGACCCGGTGCGCCCAGGCCGCATCGTGCGCGCCGGGCGGCCCGGGCGCCAGGTAACGAACCCGCCGGCCGGCCGGCAGCCCCTCGGCGACGGCTTCCTCCGCCCACTGCGACTTGCCTGACCTGATCCCGCCGAGCACCAAAGTGCGCACCGGTGTCAGCCGGCTTTCGGGTGAGGTCTAATCGACACTGCTGCCGTGCTTGACTTGGGGCCGCGGCGCCCGCAACCGCCGCATCTGCGAGGCCCGGCCGGCCGCGTAAAGGCCTAGCTTCCAACGGCTTTCGGTGTTGTTGGGGAACTTGGCGTCGACCATCCTGCTGACCTTGCGGCCCAGGAGCAGGCCGTCGATACTCATCACTGCCATCAGCACCAGCATTGCGGGAGAGATGTAGAGCTGCAGTTGCGGGACGCCGAACATGATGAACATCAAGAACAGCGTCGACGGCATGAACAGGCCGAGCAGGTTGCGCCGGGAGTCCACGATGTCGCGCACGTAGCGCCGGACCGGGCCCTGGTCGCGCGGCAGCAGGTAGCCCTCCTCGCCGGCCATCATGCGTTCCCGCCGCTCCGACATGCGGGCGCGATTGGCGGCCTTGTCGGCGCGGCGCTCTTCGCGGCTGAGCTTGGGCCGCCAACGTCTTGCGGCGGCCGCGCCTCGGAGGCGGTCATCGGTGCGGGTGCGACGGCCCCTTGCGCGCGTTGCGGCGGGCCTCGCTGCGCTTGGGGTGGGCGACCCTTCGGCCGGTCCGGCGCGGCTCGCGGGACGCGGCGTCCGCGGCGCCAGCAACGTCGGATCCGCCCGACGCGGCGGTCTGCTCGTCGAGGTCTTCGTCCTGGTCCTTCTTTCGGCCCAACAGCTTCACAGGGGCCAGGTTACTTCGCGGCCGGGCCGCGCCGGAATTCGCCTGGAATGCCTTGCTATTAGACCTGCGTTAGTGCCTCAGTTGGCCCTACTCTTACACGTGATGAACGGCTGCCTTTGATGGACGACGGGTCGATGGCCTCGGATGATGCTGCCTCCAGCCTGGCCCCCGGCCGCCTTCAATTACCCGCGATGCAAGTTCTGGTGGCCCCCGACTGTTATGCCGACAGCATGTCGGCGCTGGAGGCGTCCGCCGCCATCGCGACCGGCTGGACCCGGTCGCGTCCCGGCGACCGGTTCATCGTCGCCCCGCAGTCCGACGGCGGTCCCGGTTTCGTCGAGGTACTGGCCAGCCGGCTGGGCGAGACGCGCCGGCTGCGGGTGTCCGGGCCACTGAAAGCCATGGTGGAGGCCGAATGGGTCTTCGATCGGGGGTCGGCGACCGCCTACCTGGAGTGCGCGCAGGCGTGCGGGTTGGCGCTGCTCGGCGGTCCACCCACCCCGGAGACCGCCATGGCGGCCCACAGCAAAGGCGTGGGCCAGCTGATCGCCGAGGCGCTGCGGGTCGGGGCGACCCGGATCGTGGTCGGACTCGGCGGCAGCGCGTGCACCGACGGCGGCCAGGGCATGATCGCCGAACTCGGCGGCCTGGACACCGCCCGCCGGCAACTGGGCAATGTCGAACTGATCGCCGCCTCCGACACCGAATACCCGCTGCTGGGCCCGTGGGGGGCGGCCCGGGTGTTCGGGCCGCAGAAGGGCGCCGACACCGCCACGGTCGCGGCGCTGGAAGTCCGGCTGCAGGCCTGGGCGCTGATCCTGGAGGCGGTCGCCGGGCGCGACGTCAGCGCCGAGCCGGGCGCGGGCGCCGCCGGCGGCATCGGGCCGGGCTGTTGGCGCTGGGCGGCCGGTGCGAGTCGGGAGCGGCCATCATCGCCGAACACACCCGGCTGTCCGACGACCTGGACACGGCGGAGTTGATCGTCACCGGCGAGGGCCGATTCGACGAGCAGTCGCTGCACGGCAAGGTGGTGGGTTTCCTCGCCGACGCGGCCCGGCCGCGCGGGATTCCGGTGATCGTGCTGGCCGGCCAGGTCGATCTGGACACCGCGACCGTGCGCTCGGCGGGCATCATGGCCGCGCTGTCGATGGCCGAACACGCCGGATCGGCGCGGCTGGCCCAGGCCGACGCCGCCAATCAGCTGATGGGTCTGGCCTCGGTTGCGGCGGCGCGACTCGGGAATAGCGGTCCGTCAAGGTACCGTTGAAGCAGTGGACTTTCGCCCAAGTCCGGGTCGCAGTGCGCACGCCGGCGATACCGGGCCGGATCGAAGCCACCCAACAATGAGGCATGTAGGAGAAGCAATGACGGTGCAAAACGAGTCGAACGCCAAGACCCACGGCGTGATCCTGACCGAGGCCGCCGCCACCAAGGCAAAGTCCCTGCTGGACCAGGAGGGGCGGGACGACCTGGCGCTGCGCATCGCGGTCCAGCCGGGTGGGTGCGCTGGGCTGCGCTACAACCTCTTCTTCGACGACCGGTCGCTGGACGGCGACCTGACCGCGGAGTTCGGGGGTGTGACACTGACGGTGGACCGGATGAGCGCGCCCTATGTCGAGGGCGCGTCCATCGATTTCGTGGACACCATCGAAAAGCAGGGGTTCACCATCGACAACCCCAACGCCACCGGCTCCTGCGCCTGCGGCGACTCGTTCAACTAGACGCTTCGGCTGATCGCGAAGGCCCTCTAGTACGAGCCGCCGGTGCGCAGCACGTACGAGCACACCATGATCTGGCCGCGCTGGAACAGCAGCTGGGCGATGCCCTGCACCTGCCCGCGCGCCGGGCCGCCGCTCACCGGGGACACCCGCATGCTGAACAACGCCTGCGCCTGGTACTGCGACAGGTAGACGATCTTGTCGATCGAGGTCACCTGCACCTCGGAGAACTGTTTGCGGAACGCGTCGCTGCTGAGCTTGGCCAGCGCCTGGTCGGACCGCTTGTCCTGGACGCCGTCGTAGAGGCCGCACAGGGCGTTGCGGGCGATCTCGTCGATGTCGCGATGCTCGAGCGCGTCCAGATAGCCCTGGATCGCCGTTTTGGCCGCGCCCTCGGAGAACGTCGCCCCGGTGTTGGCGCCGTTGGTGCGCACCCCGTACACGATGGCCACCGTCATCACCGCGACCAGCGCAACGGCCAGCACCAGGCCGACGATCAGCCGCCGCTTGGATCGCCGCGGCGGGTACGGCGCGGGCGCGGGTGGGGGACCGGCATAATTGGCTGAACCGGGTGGCGCCTGCGGGGCCGCGGCGTAGCCGGTATCGCCGGCGTTGGGGTGGTCCGGGAACTCGAGTGGCTGGGATTCGCTTGGGGGAGTTGGTCCTTGGCCGCCGACGGTGTGGTTCGGCGAGTGCGGACCTGCCATCGTGGTTCTCCTACGGTGGTGACGGGACTGCGAGCGGGTTCGGCCCGTCGAGTTGCTGAGCCGTTCCCAAGGTCGTTCCTAAGGGAGGCTAGCGCAGACCCTGCACCGACCGTGCACGCAGCGACGGTCGAAACACCTGAGTAAGCTAGATAACCTTACTAACGAAGGATGGAGATTTCGTGACGATCGCGGTGACAGGGTCGATTGCAACCGACAATCTGATGCGTTTCCCCGGCCGGTTTTCCGAACACCTGCTGGCCGAGCACCTGCAGAAGGTGTCCCTCAGCTTCTTGGTCGACGACCTGGTGATTCACCGCGGCGGCGTGGCCGGCAACATCGCCTTCGCCATCGGGGTGCTGGGCGGCGACGTGGCGCTGGTCGGCGCGGCCGGCGACGACTTCGGCGAGTACCGCGACTGGCTGCAGCGCCACGGCGTCAACTGCGACCACGTGCTGATCTCGCAGACCGCGCACACCGCCCGGTTCGTGTGCACCACCGACCAGGACATGGCCCAGATCGCCTCCTTCTATCCGGGCGCCATGTCGGAGGCCCGCAACATCAAGCTCGCCGACCTGGTGTCGTTGCTGGGCAAGCCGGAGTTGGTGATCATCGGCGCCAACGACCCGGAGGCGATGGTGGTGCACACCGAGGAGTGCCGCAAGCTGGGCCTGCCGTTCGCCGCCGACCCGTCCCAGCAGCTGCCCCGGCTGTCCGGCGAAGAGATCGACAAGCTGGTCGACGGCGCCGCCTACCTGTTCACCAACGACTACGAGTGGGAGCTGCTGCTGTCCAAGACCGGCTGGTCGGAGGCGGACGTGCAGCAGAAGGTCGGGCTGCGGGTGACCACGCTGGGCGCCAAGGGCGTCGACATCGTCGAGCGCGACGGCACCACCACCCGCGTCGGCGTGGTGCCCGAGACCAGCCAAACCGACCCCACCGGCGTGGGCGACGCGTTCCGGGCCGGGTTCCTGACCGGGCGCAGCGCCGGGCTGAACCTGGAACGCTCGGCGCAGCTGGGCTCGCTGGTCGCCGTGCTGGTGCTGGAATCCACCGGAACCCAGGAGTGGTCCTGGGACCAGGAGGTCGCCAAGAGCCGGCTGGCCGGCGCGTACGGCGAGGACGCGGCCGCCGAGATCGCCGCGGTGCTGGCCTGACGTTTTGCCGAGCAGACGCGCTCAGAGCTGCACCGGGTACACCGGCTCGCCGATCTGCGGCACCACGCTGTGCTCGACGAAGATGGCGTGCCAGAGCATGAAGATCAGCACTGTCCACAGCCGGCGGCTGTGATCGCTGACGCCGTTGCGGTGCTCGTCGAGCATCCGGCGCACGGCGCCCAGGTCCACCAGGTGACCGGCCTGAGACGACGCCACCATCGAGTAGGCCCACTCCAGCAGCTCGCCGGCGCGCAGCCAATGCCGGATCGGGACCGGGAAGCCGAGCTTGGGCCGGTGCAGCACGTGCGCCGGGACGATCGGCTCCAGCGCCCGCCGCAACGCGTACTTCGTGGTGGTGCGGGTGATCTTGGCCTCCACCGGCAACCGGGACGCCACGGCGAACACCTCGGGATCCAGGAACGGCACCCGCAGCTCCAGCGAGTTGGCCATCGTCATCTTGTCGGCCTTGACCAGGATGTCCCCGCGCAGCCAGGTGAACAGGTCGATGTGCTGCATGCGCGCCACCGGGTCCCAGCCGATCGACTGCGCGTACAGTGCGGCGGTGACGTCGGTGTGCGTCCATTCCGCGCGGAAGCCGGGCAGCACGTCGCGCAGCTGCGCATCGGAGAAGCTGCGGGCGTTGCCGTAATAGCGCTCCTCGAGCGTCAGCGACCCGCGGTGCAGCAGGCTCTTGCCGCGCATCCCGTCCGGCAGCGGCTTGGACACCTTGCCCATCGAGCGCCGCACCGGCCGCGGCAGGTAGTCGAAAGGCCGCAGCGACAACGGCTCCCGATAGATCGTGTAGCCGCCGAACAGCTCGTCGGCGCCCTCCCCGGACAGCACCACCTTGACGTGCTTGCGGGCCTCCCGGGCGACGAAGAACAACGGCACCAGCGCCGGGTCGGCCACCGGCTCGTCGAGGTACCAGACGATCTCGGGCAGGGCGGCGACGAACTCGTCGGGGTGCACCACCTTGGCGATGTGCCGGGCGCCGATCGCCTCCGCCGAGGCCACCGCGACGTCGATCTCGGAGAATCCCTCGCGCTCGAAACCGGTGGTGAAGGTGATCAGCCGCGGGTTGTGCCGGATGGCCAGCGCCGCGATGGCGGTCGAGTCGATGCCGCCGGACAGAAACGCCCCGACGGTGACGTCGGCGCGCATGTGTTTGGCCACCGAATCTTCGAGCACCGCGGTGATCTCGTCGTAGCGGGCCTGTTCGGTGTCGCGGGTGATGGGCACGGCGGCGAACCGGGGCACGAAGTAGCGGGTGATGTCGGGCGCCGCGCCGGGCCGGATCCGGGCATAACAGCCCGATTCCAGCCGTCGCACCCCGCGGTGCAGCGTCTCGGGCTCCGGCACGTACTGCAGGACGGTGTAGTGCTGCACCGCGCGCTCATCGATCGCGGTGTCGAACCCGATCAACTCGGCCAGCTCCAGCAGGCACTTCTTCTCGCTGGCCACCGCGGTGCCGCCGGTGCCGGTCGCCACGAACAGCGGTTTGATGCCGAAAGGGTCACGGGCACAGAACAATTCGCGGGTGACGGTGTCCCACAACGCAAACGCGAACATGCCGCGCAGCCGGGTCAATACATCGGTGCCCCAGTGGTGGAAGCCGGCGACGATGGCCTCGCCGTCCCCGTCGGTGGCGAACACCGCGCCGTGGTGGGCGGCCAGCTCGTCGCGCAGCTCCAGGTAGTTGTAGATCTCGCCGTTGAACACCAGCTCGTAGCGGTCCGGCGTCTCGGGCGGGCCCCAGCGCAGCGGCTGGTGCGAATGGGCGATGTCGATGATCGACAGCCGGTTGAAGCCGAACACGACGGAGCCGTCGGCGCCGGCCCAGGTGCCCGGCTCGTCGGGCCCGCGGTGGCGCATCAGGTGCGAGGCGCGCGCGATCGCGTCGTCGGCGCCGACGGCACCGGCTCGGGCGGCGACGAACGCCAGCAGACCACACACGGCGCCTCAGTATGCCGCACGTCCAACGCGGGGACCGACTGGCGGGCCGGGGTTTCGTCGCCCGGTTCAGACGCGTGGTCTACGCTGCGTAGTATTCGATATCCGAGCAGGAGGCGCCGACGTGACCCCTCGCGAGCAGGACCGTTCGCAACCTTTGTCGCAGGGTAGGTTTCCGGGCCGCGTCGGGCGCAGGGTGCTGCGGCCGTTGGCGCTGGCCGTGACGCTGGGTGTGCTGGCGATCGTGCTGAGCGGATGCAGCAGCTGGGCCGACGCGCTGGCGCTGGGCTGGCCGAAGGGCATCACCCCGCAGGCCCACCTCAACCGGGAGCTGTGGATCGGCGCCGTGATCGCCTCGCTGGTGGTCGGGGCCATCGTGTACGGGCTGATCTTCTGGGCGTCGGCGTTCCACCGCAAGAAGGTGACCGACACCGAGCTGCCCCGCCAGTTCGGCTACAACATGCCGTTGGAGCTGGTGCTGACGGTGACGCCGTTCCTCATCATCTCGGTGCTGTTCTACTTCACCGTGGTGGTGCAGGAGAAGATGCTGCACATCGCCAAGGACCCCGAGGTGGTGGTCGACGTCACGGCCTTCCAGTGGAACTGGAAGTTCGGGTATCAGAAGGTCAACTTCAAAGACGGCACGCTGACCTACGACGGCGCCGACCCGGAGCGCAAGAAGGCGATGGTGTCCAAGCCGGAAGGCAAGGACGCGCACGGCGAGGAGCGGGTCGGGGCCGTCCGCGGGCTGAACACCTCGGACCGCACCTATCTGAACTTCGACAAGGTCGAGACGCTGGGCTCCAGCGACGAAATCCCGGTGCTGGTGCTGCCCACCGGCAAGCGCATCGAATTCGACCTGGCGTCCGCGGACGTGGTGCACACCTTCTGGGTGCCCGAGTTCCTGTTCAAGCGCGACGTCATCCCCAACGCCGAGGCGAACAACTCGATCCACGTGTTCCAGGTCGAGGAGATCAACTCGCCCGGGGCGTTCGTCGGCCACTGCGCCGAGTTCTGCGGCACCTATCACTCGATGATGAACTTCGAGGTCCGTGTGGTGTCGCCCAACGACTTCAAGGCCTACCTGCAGCAGCGGATGGACGGCAAGAGCAACGCCGAGGCGCTGCAGGCGATTGGTCAGTCTCCGGTGGCGGTGACCACGCACCCGTTCGACTCCAAGCGCGGTCAGTTGGCCGGAAGCCAGTAGGTTAGGACACCACATGCATATCGAAGCCAGGCTGTTCGAGTTCATCGCCGGGTTCTTCTTTCTGACCGCACTGCTCTACGGCGTGCTGACCGCGCTGTTCGCCACCGGCGGCGAGGAGTGGGCGGGGACCACCGCGCTGGCGCTGACGGGCGGCCTGGCGCTCATCGTGGCCACCTTCTTCCGCTTCGTGGCCCGCCGCATCGACACCCGCCCCGAGGACTACGAGGGCGCCGAGATCAGCGACGGAGCAGGCGAATTGGGCTTCTTCAGCCCGCACAGCTGGTGGCCGATCCTGATCGCGCTGTCGGGTTCGGTGGCCGCGGTGGGCATCGCGCTGTGGTTGCCCTGGCTGATCGTGGCCGGGGTGATGTTCATCCTGTCGTCGGTCGCCGGGCTGGTCTTCGAGTACTACCTGGGTCCTGAGAAGCACTGATTCGCGGCATAAAGGTCACAATCCGATCACGTGATCGGCTGCGCAGTTCGCCACGGCGTCTCTGCCCCTTTGCGGTTGGGTAGTGTTTTGCCCAGGCAAATGGGAAGTTTCCCGGCGCGCCCGCAATGAAGTGACCGCGGAGTTTTACGCGCAGGCGATGCAGTTCGAACAGGGTAGGCAAAGGCAGAGATGAGCGGGTCTAGACCCCCGGGATGGGAACCTGAGGAACCCGATCCTGCTGCCGACCCGATCGACCACCAGCCGGATCCCGGCGGCCCGCCCGTCGACGAGTTCCCGGGTGAGGACTTCCCGGCCGGGGGAGATCACGAGGACGCGGTCGAACCCTTCGACGACAGCGTCGAATTCGACGCGGCCGACCAGACGGGTCAGACCGACGCCTACTCGCGGGCCTATTCGGCCCCGGAGTCCGAGCATTTCACCAGCGGCCCCTACGTGCCGGCCGATCTGCGCCTGTACGACTACGACGACTACGACGAACCGGCCGAGCTGGACGAGGAACACGGCACCGCCCGCTGGCCGTGGGTGGTCGGGGTGGCGGCCATCGTGGCCGCCATCGCGCTGGTGGTGTCGGTGTCGCTGCTGTTCGCCCGGACCGACACCACCAAGCTGGCCAACCCGAACACCACCACCGCGTCCACGCCGCCGCTGCAGGACGAGATCACCACCACCAAACCGTCGCCGCCCCCACCGCCCCCGCCGCCGCCACCCACGACCGAACCGCCGCCCCCGACTGCAACGGAGACCCAGACTGTGACGGTGACGCCCTCTCCGGCACCGCCGCCCCCGCCCGCGCCCGCCCCGGCCCCGCCGCCGGCCACCTCGACGGCCGCGGCCCCGCCGCCGCCCACCACCCCGACGGGTCCGCGCCAGGTCACCTACTCGGTGACCGGCACCAAGGCCCCGGGCGACATCATCTCGGTGACCTACGTGGACGCGTCCGGCCGGCGGCGCACGCAGCACAACGTGTACATCCCGTGGTCGATGACGGTCACCCCGATCTCGCAGTCGGATGTGGGCTCGGTCGAGGCGTCCAGCTTGTTCCGGGTCAGCAGGCTCAACTGCTCGATCACCACCAGCGACGGAACGGTGCTCTCGTCGAACAGCAACGACGCGCCGCAGACGAGCTGCTGATGGTCAGCAGATATTCGGCATATCGGCGTGGGCTGGGCGACGACACCATCTCGCCCGAGGTCATCGACCGCATCCTGATCGGTGCCTGCGCCGCGATCTACCTGGCGTTGTTGGGCGTCAGCGTGGCGGCCTGCGTTGCGCTGGCGGACCTGGGCAGGGGATTTCACAAGGCGGCCAGCAGCCCGCACACCACCTGGGTGCTGTACGCCGTCATCATCGTCTCCGCGCTGATCATCGCGGGGGCCATCCCGATCCTGTTGCGGGCCCGCCGGATGTCGCAGGCCGAGCCGACGGCCCGGGCGATGACGGCGCCGGCACGACCCCCGGTGCGGCTGGGCGCCGGCGTCGCGCGGCCCGCGACCGAGCGGGCGCGGCACACGCCGGCGACGACCCCGGACGTGGGGTGGTCGGGCGAGGCGGTCGATCGAATCTGGTTGCGCGGCACCGTCATATTGACCGGCACCATGGGCGCGGCGCTGATCGCGGTCGCGACGGCGACCTATCTGATGGCGGTCGGTCACGACGGATCGTCCTGGGTGGGCTACGGATTCGCCGGGGTGATCACCGCGGCGATGCCGGTGGTCGAGTGGCTGCACATCCGCCAGCTCCGCGAGGCGGTCGCCGAGCAGTAACCGCCGTCGCGGCCCGGCCCCGGGCCACCTCGGCGATCCGGTCGGCCGCGGGTGGCGTAGCGTCGAGCGCGAGCGGTTTCGTTGTCAGCGGTGCGCTACCGCGCTGCACCCACCGGCAATGCGATTCCTCCCTTCGCCCGCCCGCGAAGGATGCCGACCGGGAAGGGCGCCGCACGTGGGTTCCGCAGCAAGACGCCGACGCGCCGATCCCGTCCGGCTGTCGGTGGGGTGCGAACTGGGCCGCGCCATCGACGGCGCCTGGTGGCCCCGCGCCGACCGCATCACCAACGAATTGCCCGAGCTGGTCGCGGTGCTCACCCCGCTGCTCGGTCAGATCGGCGCGATCAACGTCAACTGGCCGCCGCTGCAGCGACCGCCGGACTTCAACTGGCCGGGCTGGGAACGCAAGCGCCAGCACGTGATGACGCTGATCGGGGGAGACGCGCGGATCAACCTGCTGATCATCCCGTACGCGACCTACAGCGCGCTGGCGCGGATGGTGTTGCGCTGCGCAGCCGGGCTGCCCGTCGAGCCCCGGGACCGGGGCAAGCCGGCGTTCCTGACGGCCGGCTCGATCCTGCGGGCCGCCGAGCAACAACGCGTCGACAGCTCGCCCTGAGGCTCACCGGGCCTCAGGGCGCCCTGCCGCGTCGCTAGTGCTGGCCGTCCTCGCCGTTGGTCGAGCCCACGATGCTGTCCTGATGTTCGCGCAGGGCGGTCAGGGCACGCTGCTCGGAGGCGTGCGCGGCCTCCCGCAGGGCCGCGTCCTCGGACGGCGGGTCGGCGTACAGGAAGCTGCCGATGCCGGGCGACCCGGCCGAGCCCAGCTTGTTCATCTTCTTGGGCAGCGGGGCGCCCTGGTACTCCAGCGGCAGCGGGTGACCGTGCTCGTCGACCGGGCCCAGCGGCTGGTGCAGCTCGATGTAGGCGCCGTGCGGCAACCGTTTGATGATGCCGGTCTCGATGCCGTGCTCGAGCACCGCGCGGTCGCTGCGCTGCAGCCCGATGCACCACCGATAGGTGACGAAGTACACGATCGGCGGAACGATCACCATGCCGATGCGGCCGATCCACGTCGTCGCGTTCAGCGAGATGTCGAACTTCAGCGCGATGATGTCGTTCATCGCGCTCAGCGTGAGCACCATGTAGAAGGCGATCGCCATGGCGCCGATCGACGTGCGCACCGGCACGTCGCGCGGCCGCTGCAGCAGGTTGTGGTGCGCGTAGTCACCGCTGAACCGCTTCTCCAGGAACGGGTAGATGATCAGCAGCACGAACACCGCGCCCATGATCAGCGCCACCCACACCACCGCCGGAATGGTGTGGTGCCAGAAGTAGAACTCCCACGGCGGCCAGATACGCGCCAGGCCCTCGGTCCACATCATGTAGAAGTCCGGCTGCGAGCCGGCCGAGACGTGAGATGGCTTGTAGGGGCCCAGGTTCCAGATCGGGTTGATCTGCAGCAGACCACCCATCAGGCCCAGCACGCCGACGATGGCGGCGAAGAACGCGCCGGACTTGACCGCGAACACCGGCATCACCCGCACCCCGACCACGTTGTGCTCGGTGCGACCCGGGCCGGGGAACTGGGTGTGCTTCTGGAACCACACCATGGCCAGGTGCAGCCCGATCAGCGCCAGGATGATGCCGGGCAGCAGCAGGATGTGTAGGGCGTACATCCGCGGGATGATGTAACCCGCTGCGGCGCACTCGCTTCCGACACCGCCGCAGGGGAAGTCACCACCGAACAGGGCCCAGTGCAACCAGGTCCCGATCACCGGCATGCCCAGCGTGATCGAGGACAGGGCGGCGCGCAACCCGATGCCCGACAACAGGTCGTCGGGCAGCGAGTAGCCGAAGTAACCCTCGAACATGGCCAGGATCAACAACAGTGAGCCGATCACCCAGTTGGCCTCGCGCGGCCGCCGGAAGGCGCCGGTGAAGAAGATGCGGGCCAGGTGCACCATGATCGCGGCGGAGAAGATCAGCGCGGCCCAGTGGTGGACCTGACGCACGAACAGCCCGCCGCGCACCTCGAAGGAGATGTCCAGGGCCGACGCGAAGGCCTTCGACATCTCCACGCCGCGCAACGGTTGGTAGACGCCGTTGTAGGTGACCTCGGCCATGGACGGGTCGAAGAACAGCGTCAGGTACACCCCGGTGAGCAGCAGCACGATGAAGCTGTACATCGCGATCTCGCCCAGCAGGAACGACCAGTGGGTGGGGAAGACCTTGTTGAGCTGTCTGCGGACGGCCGCCGACGGGTGGTAGCGCGTGTCGATGTCCTCGCCTTGACGGGCCAGGACGTCGCCGATCTTCGGGGGACTCAATTTCGGACTCATGTTGTCGTCCTCTCCCAGAATGCCGGTCCGACGGGTTCGACGAAGTCACCGTTGGCGACCAGATACCCGTTGGTGTCGATGGTGATCGGCAGTTGCGCCAACGCCCGCGCGGCCGGCCCGAAGATCGGCTTGGCGAAATGCAGCGCGTCGAACTGCGACTGGTGGCAGGGGCACAGGATCCGGTAGGACTGCTCCTCGTACAGCGATGCGGGGCAACCCAGATGCGAGCACACCTTGGTGTAGGCGAAGAACTCGCCGAAGTTGAAGCTCTCCTGGCCCTGCCGCTTGACCACGCGGGGCATGTCGGTGGGCCGAATCCTGATGAGCATCACCGGGTTTCGCACACCCTGGTTGATCGCCCGCAGCTTCTCCTGCGATTCCGGGGTGGTGCCGTCGCCGTCGGACTCGCGCCACGGGAACACGGTTTCCATGCCGCCGGCGTCGAGGTCCTCGGGCCGCATCTTGACGAACGGGGCCCCGGTGTAGGTGCCGGTGGCGCGGGCCAGGTAGATGGTCTCGCCCGGGTAGCGCGGGGTCCAGCCCGACGTCCACAGCACGGCCTTCTTCCCGTTGGCGGTGGGCACCACCGGCTTCCACGGGTTCTTGATCAGGCCCCCGGCAAATGCGACCAGGGTGGACAGGCCGAACGCGCCCAGGCCCACGCCCAGCGACAGCCCGACCATCTTGCGCCGCCCGATGGTGGACCCGTTGTAGGCGTCGGCCAGGTTCGCCACGACCGTCTTGCGGTCGATCTCGCGGGAGGCGCCGTCGTGCCGCTGCTGGATCGAAATCTCTTCGGGGATAAAGCGTTTCTGGTACAGGATGGTGCCGATCCCGATCGACAGGATGGACATCCCGAAGGTCAGGCCGTACAGCGGGGTGGCCAGGTCGTACAGGAAGCTGCCGGCGGCCTCCTTGGGCTTGTACTCCCACGGCCAGAACAGGAAGATCAGCAGCAGCGCCAGTCCGAAGCCGCCGCCCAGCAAAAGCCACAGGGCGACGCCGCGCTCGGCGCGCTTCTCGGCCTTGGTGCCCTCGACCGGCCACCGGGGTTCCTTGAACACCGTTTCGACGCCGTCGAGCTTGCCGCCAAGCGTCACCAGCTCCTGCTGCGACATCGCGGCCAGCGCCGCTTCGTCGGGCTCGTTGGGCGCCCCGGCTCCCTTGTCGGTGTCAGAGCCGCGAACGTCGCCGTCGCTCATTTTGCGCCGCTCCTCCTCTTCGGTTCGGCCCCTTCGCCGTTGCGCGGCTGGGGGAGACCCCACTGCATCGTCCCGGTGCGGCTCATGCGCGTGCCCCGATCCACAGCGCCAGCCCGATGGCGGCCACCATGCCGATGATCCAGGCCGCCATCCCCTCGGGGGCGGGGCCGAACCCGCCCAGGCCGTAGCCGCCCGGCTGGCGCTCCTCGGTCACCGCCTTGATGTAGCCGATGATGTCCTTCTTGGCCTCGAACGACAGCTGGCGGTCGGAGAACTTCGGCATGTTCTGCGGACCGGTCCGCATCGCCGCCAGGATCTGCTGCTCGTTGGCGGGCTCGAGGTCCGGCGCGTACTTGCCGGACGACAGCGCCCCGCCCTTGCCGGTGAAGTTGTGGCACGACGAGCAGTTCAGCCGGAACAGGTCGCCGCCGCGGCCGAGGTCCTCGCCGCGCAGCGAGCGCATCGCCAGGCTGCCGTCCGGGTTGCGCACGGTGGTGGGACCGCCGCCGTTGGCCTGCACGTAGGCGCCCAGCGCGTCGGTCTGCGCCTCGTCGAACACCGGCTCCTTGCGGGGCGCCTGCGCCTCGCCCGTCATCGCGGGCATCCGGCCGGTGGACACCTGGAAGTAGACGGCCTCCTCACCGACACCGATCAGGCTCGGCCCGCGGTCGGGCACGCCCTGCAGGTTGGCGCCGTGGCACGACACGCACGACGTGTCGAACAGCTGCTTGCCGGTGCGCAGCAGCGCCGAGTTCGACTCGTCGGCGACGGCGACCTGCGGCCGCGGCGTCAGGATGGCGGCCAGTCCGCCGGCGATGGTCAGCGCGATCAGCAACAGCAGGCCGCCGGACAATCGGCGGCGCAGCCGCCGTCGCGAACGGTCGGTTCGGGTGGACCGCAGCTTCTTCAACCGAGCACTCCTGTTCGTCCAGCGTCCGCTCATCGGATGAAATAGATCACGGTGAACAGCGCGATCCACACGATGTCGACGAAATGCCAGTAGTACGAGACGACGATGCTGGCCGTCGCCTGCGCCGGGGTGAACTTGCTCATCGCGGTGCGGGCCAGCAGGAAGATGAAGGCGACCAACCCGCCGGTCACGTGCAGACCGTGGAACCCGGTGGCCAGATAGAACACGCTGCCGTAGGCGCTGCCCGGGATGGTCGTGCCGTGGCCCATCAGGTGGTAGTACTCGTAGCCCTGCCCGAGCACGAAGAACAGGCCCATCAAGAAGGTGATCACATACCAGCGACGCAGCCCGAACACGTCGCCGCGCTCGGCCGCGAACACCCCCATCTGGCAGGTGAACGACGACGCGATCAGCACCAAGGTCACCGGCACGGCCTGATACAGGTTGAGCTCGGTCGGCGGCGGCGGCCACTTGCCGCCCGACTGGGCGCGGGCGGTGAAGTACATCGCGAACAGGCCAGCAAAGAACATCAGCTCGCTGGAAAGCCAGACGATCGTGCCGACACTGACCATGTTGGGCCGATTCAGCGAATGAACCCGCGACGTAATTGCAGTACCTGAGGTCCCGACAGCGCTGGTCACATCCGCAAGTATGACGCTTTGTAGTTGTTGAACTCCACCCGGGTCTGGAATTTCACGATTTGTGGCGGGGCGCGTCACGCCCCGGCGCCGACCGGGCCCTTCGCGGCGAGGTTGGGGCCGCTGTGCCCGGCGTGGGACCATCGGCGCGTGGCGTTGTCATCTGAGTCGTCCGCGGCTTCCGCGGCCCGGCGGCCCTCCGGTGCGCCGGCGACGTCGTGGCGCCAGGTGCTGGCCCGGCTGACCGGCGGTGACGACCTGGCCCGCGGGCAGGCGGCCTGGGCCATGGACCAGATCATGACCGGCGAGGCGAGCCCGGCCCAGATCGCGGCCTTCGCGGTGGCGATGCAGGTGAAGATCCCCACCTCGGCCGAGGTCATCGAGCTGGCCGAGGTGATGCTGAACCACGCCCTGCCGTTCCCGGCCGGCGCGATCCGCGACGACACCGTCGACATCGTCGGCACCGGCGGCGACGGCGTCAACACCGTCAACCTGTCCACGATGGCGGCGATCGTGGCCGCGGCCGCGGGGGTGCCGGTGGTCAAACACGGCAACCGCGCGGCGTCGTCGCTCTCGGGCGGCGCGGACACGCTCGAGGAGCTCGGGGTGCGGATCGACCTGGGCCCCGAGCAGGTCGCGCGCAGTGTCGCCGAAGTCGGCATCGGCTTCTGCTTCGCGCCGCTGTTCCACCCGTCCTACCGGCATACCTCGGCGGTGCGCCGCGAGATCGGCGTGCCGACGGTGTTCAATCTGCTTGGGCCGCTTACCAATCCGGCTCGACCGCGGGCCGGATTGATCGGCTGCGCGTTCGCCGAGCTGGCCGAGGTGATGGCCGGGGTGTTCGCCGCCCGGCGCTCCAGTGTGCTGGTGGTGCACGGCGACGACGGGCTCGACGAGTTGACCACCACGACGACCAGCACCATCTGGCGGGTGCAGGCCGGCACGGTGGACCGGTTGACGTTCGATCCGGCCGGGTTCGGTTTCCCGCGGGCCGAGCTCGACGATCTGTTGGGCGGTGACGCGCAGACCAACGCCGCGGAGGTGCGGGCGGTGCTGGCCGGCGGCCAGGGCCCGGTGCGCGACGCCGTCGTCCTCAACGCCGCCGGCGCGATCGTGGCGCACGCCGGGTTATCCAGCCGCGCCGAATGGTTGCCGGCCTGGGAGGACGGGCTGGCCCGCGCCAGCGCCGCCATCGACTCCGGCGCGGCCGAACAGCTGCTCGCGCGTTGGGTGCGGTTCGGTCAGCAGCTCTGACGCCCGCAGGGCCTGCTCGCTTGCCAGCCGGGCCGAGCGCGCCGCCGCCGCCCACGCCGCCCAGGCCCCGGCCGAGCTCAGCGGGGAGGCCCAGCCCGCCGCGTCCTGGGTGCCCTCCACCCGGACGATGCGCACCCCCGGGGCCTCCAGCCAGCGCGCGATCAGCGCCGTCTCCTCGACCAGCGCGCCGCCCAGCGGCCCCGGCTCGGGCCAAATCGCTTGCGCCGCAGCGGTGATCGCGTCAACCACCGGCATCGGCGGCACCCCGCGCCGGGCGTTGCCCGCCGCGGCGAGCCGGCCGTAGCGGACGACGGCCAGCTGATAGCCGCCCTGCCCGTCGGGCGCGGCGGCAGCCAGCTCCGGCAACGAGGCCAGGGCCCGCAGCCGCTGGCCGCGCCACAGCGTCTCGACCGCGGTGGCGGTGCGGTCACGCAGCCGGGCGGCGCTTTCGAAGTGACGCCGCTCGGCCAGCGCAGCGACCTGGTCCACCGCGGCGGCCAGCGCGCTGTTGTCGGCGCCGTCGATCAACGCCGCGACCCGCGCCACCGCGGCCGCGTATTGGGTGGCCGTGACGCCGCGGGCGGCCGGGCACGGCGCCACCTCCGCCTCCGGGCACAGCGGCCCGTGCAACGCCGCCCGGCCCAGCCGGTTGGTGCAGGTGCGCAGCCCGGCGAACCGGGCCAGCAGCTCGGCGGTGTCGGCGGCGTCGGCGCGGGCCCGGAACGGCCCGACGGCCCGGTCGTGCCGCGGCGCCCGGACCACCGCGAGCCGGGGGAACGCCTCGTCGGTGAGCGCCACCCACCACCACCGCTGGGGGAAGCGGGACCGCCGGTTGTAGGGCGGGGCGTGGGCGGCCAGCAGCCGCAGCTCGCGCACCCCGGCCTCGAGCGCGTGCGCGCACTCGACGTGGTCGACCGCGCCGGCCAGCGCGACCATCTCCTTCATCCGGCCGCGCGGATCGGCGCCGGTGAAGTACTGGGCGACCCGGCGCCGCAGGTCGACGGCGGTGCCGATGTAGAGCACCTCGCCCGACGGCCCGCGGAACAGGTACACCCCCGGCCGGCGCGGCAACCCCTCGGCCAGCACCCGTTTGCGGCGCTGGGTGGGCGTCACGTCGGGCAGGTA
Organism: Mycobacterium sp. MAC_080597_8934; assembly: GCF_000523975.1. NCBI lineage: Bacteria > Bacillati > Actinomycetota > Actinomycetes > Mycobacteriales > Mycobacteriaceae > Mycobacterium > Mycobacterium sp. MAC_080597_8934. The sequence goes on from NZ_JAOS01000013.1 coordinate 105,380, forward strand.
GCCGCGCAGGTCGGCGTAGGTGTGCACGCCCTGGTTGCCGACCCGCTCGATGAGGGCGTGCAGCACGTCGACGGTGGCCCGGGCGTCGTCGAGGGCGCGGTGGGTGGGTTGGGTGGTCACGGCGAACAGCCGGGCCAGCGAGGCCAGCCGCACGCTGGGGGCCTCCTCGCGGCTGAGCACCCGGCGGGCCAACCGGACCGTGCACAGCACCCGCGGTCGCGGCCAGGCGATGTCGCACTGCTGCGCGGCGGCGCGCAGGAACCCGACATCGAAACCGGCGTTGTGGGCGACCAGCACCGCCCCGCGGTCCAAGCCGGCGAACTCGAGGAACATCGGCAGCACCGCGTCGATGGCCGGCGCGTCCGACACCATCGCCGTGGTGATGCCGGTCAGTCGCATGATCTGGGGCGGGATGCTGCGCTGCGGGTCGACCAGGGTGGCGAACTCGCCGAGCACCACGCCGCCGCGCACCTTGACCGCCCCGATCTCGGTGATGGCGTCGGGCGCGGTTCCCTCGGTGCTGGTGCTGCGTCCGCCGGTGGTTTCCAGGTCGACCACCACGAAGGTGGTGTCGCGCAGCGCGACCTCGTCGGGGCCGAACGCCGGTCCCACGTCGGCGAAGCTCAGCTGAGTCGCACCGTCGGAGGCCACGGTGGTGACGGTAGGCAGCACGACCGACACCCGGGCGGCTGCCACGCCGGTCCGGGCGGTCGGGGTCGGCGGTCGATGTCGGTGGCCGCCGTTACCGTTCGGTCAGCCCGGCGCGATGTGCGCCGGCCCGCTCCGCGGAGCCAGACCGAGAGGACGGACCGATGGCATCGAGAACTGGACCCACCGACAGGGGTGCGACGGCGGCTGCGGCGCCGGCCGCGACGCCGGAGCCGGGGGCGCCGGTGGTGATCGACTGCGACGACTGCGCGGCGCGCGGACCCGGATGTCGCGACTGCGTGGTCAGCGTGATACTCGGGGTCCCGGATACCTTATTGCAGGACGAGCGAGCGGCTTTGGAGGTTTTGGCCGATGCCGGCCTGGCACCACGGCTGCGGCTGGTCCCGATTCGTCGGGATCGCGGGACTGGTGTAGCCTAAATGCCTTGTCCGCCAAAGGCCCTCGGCTCAGGCGGAATGGCCCACATCAAAATGACAGAATTCTTTCTAATTTCTTAACCGCCCGCTTTGGACAAACGCCGATATCGTTTCGTAACCTGTTTGAGACCTAAACCCGCTCGACGACCGCGATTCGTCGATGGCCGTTTAAGGAAGCAAATCTTGAGGCTTGACTCTAGGTACCCGGTTGCGCGTGCCCTGACACGTTCGGCCCTGGGGACGCTAGCTGGCTTCGCGATCCTGTTCGGTATCGTCACCGCGCCCGCGTGCGCCGACCCGGCCGAAGACGCCATGGCGAAACTCAACGAGCTGTCCCGTCAGGCCGAGCAGACCACCGAGGCCATGCACAGCGCCCAGCTCGACCTGAACGAGAAGCTGGCCGCCCAGCGCGCCGCGGAGAAGAAGCACGACGACGACCAGGCCGCGGTGGACGCGGCGAAGGCGCACCTGGCGTCCTACCAGAAGGCGGTCAACAACCTGGCCGCCGCGACCTACATGGGCGGTCGCGTCGACGGCATGGAAGCCATCCTGACCGCCGGGTCGCCGCAGGGGCTGATCGACAAGCTGGCCGTGCAGCGGCTGATGGCCACGCAGATGGCCAGCCAGATGAAGAGCTACCGGATCGCCGGCGAACAGGCCGCCAAGGCCGAGCGCGAGTCGGCGAAGTCGGCCGCCGACGCCAAGAGCGCCGCCGAGCAGGCCGCCGCGGTGCGAGCGAGCTTGCAGTCCAAGCAAAGTCAGCTGCAGGTGCAGATCGCGGTGGTCAAGTCGCAGTACATGTCGTTGACGGCCGACCAGCGCACCGCGCTGGCCAACCCCGGACCGGCCGTCCCGGCCGCCGCGACGGCACCCGGTGCGCCGGCGCCCGAAGCGGCGCCGCCCGGCACGCCCCCGGGCGGGCCGGGGCCGGGTGAGGCTCCGCCTCCCGGCGGCGCACCGGGCATGGCTCCCGGCGGCGGGGGAGTCGGCGGCGGCGACCGCGCCACCGTCGTGCAGGCCGCGCTGACCCAGGTCGGTTCACCCTATGTCTGGGGTGGCGCCGCACCCGGCGGGTTCGACTGCTCGGGCCTGGTGATGTGGGCGTTCCAGCAGGCCGGCATCTCGTTGCCGCACTCCAGCCAGGCGTTGGCCCATGGCGGACAACCGGTTTCGCTGTCGGACCTGCAACCCGGCGACGTGCTGACCTTCTACTCCGACGCCTCGCACGCCGGCATCTACATCGGCGACGGCATGATGATCCATTCCTCCACCTACGGTGTGCCGGTGCGGGTGGTGCCGATGAACTCCTCCGGCCCGATCTACGACGCCCGCCGTTACTAGACGCCCGCGGCTCGCGGCCCTGCTGGCCTGGGTGTTCGTCGTCGAACTCGTGGTGGCCGCGGCGGTGCCGTTCGACGCCGAACGTGACGGCCGGACCCGTCCCGCCCAGCTGGTCAGCCCCGTGCGCAGCCAATTCAGCGCGTCGAGCAGGTCGCTGGTCGTCGGCGATCGCACCGTCCGGATGCTGGGTCTGGGCGGCCCGGCCAGTGACCGGTTGCTGGCCCGGGTGGCCGCGGGCATGGGCGCGGCGATCACCGCCGTGGAGGCGTTCTGGGGCGCCGACTGGAACCGGGAGATCTCGGTGGTGGCCGCCGGCACCGACGAGGAATTCCGCGCCGCGGCGGGCGGGGGCCCGGCGACGCAGTGGGCCGACATCGCGGCCGTCACCGTCTCCGACCGGGTCGATCCGGTGCGCCGGATCGCGTCCGGCCAGCGCATCGTGTTCGCGCCGGGTGCCGCCAACATGAGCCCGGCGTCGTTGCGAATCGTGTTGGTGCACGAGCTTTTTCACTATGCGTCGCGCGCGGACACGGTTGCCGACGCGCCCCGCTGGCTCACCGAAGGGGTCGCCGACTTCGTCGGTCGGCCGCCGGCGCCCGTGCCCGCCGATGCGTTGCTGCCGCTGACGCTGCCGTCGGACACCGACCTGGACGTGCCGGGGCCGCAGCGTTCGTCGGCCTACGACCGCGCCTGGTGGTTCGCCCGGTTCGTGGCCGACAGCTACGGACCGCCGAAACTGCGCGAGCTGTACCTGGCCACCTGCGGCCTGCGGCGCGCCGATCTGGCCACCGCGGCCCAAGAGGTGCTGGGCACCAGCCCGGCCGGCCTGCTGACCCGCTGGCACCAGTGGCTGACCCACTAGGGCCGGCCCGCGGTGCCGCCAGGCTAGCCTGACCCAGTGAGTCGGGTCCTGCTGGTAACCAACGACTTTCCGCCCCGCCCGGGCGGCATCCAGTCCTACCTCGGCGAATTCGTCGGGCGGCTGGCCGCCGCCGGCTCGCATGAGCTGACGGTGTATGCGCCGCACTGGAAGGGCGCGCAGGCTCACGACGAGGCCGTCGGCTACCGGGTGGTGCGCCACCCGGGCACACTGATGCTGCCAGGGCCCGCGGTCGACGCCCGGATGCGGCGGCTGATCGCCGAGCACGGCATCGACACCGTGTGGTTCGGCGCCGCCGCCCCGCTGGCGCTGCTGGCCCAACGCGCCCGCGCCGCCGGGGCCCGCCGGGTGCTGGCCAGCACGCACGGCCACGAAGTGGGGTGGTCGATGCTTCCGGTGGCGCGCTCGGTGCTGCGCCGCATCGGTGAACAGACCGACGTCGTCACCTTCGTCAGCCGCTACACCCGGTCCCGGTTCGCGCCGGCGTTCGGGCCCAGGGCGCGGCTGGAATACCTGCCGTCCGGCGTGGACACCGGCCGGTTCCGGCCCGATCCGGCCGGCCGCGCGCGGCTGCGGGAGCGCTACGGGTTGGGCGGGCGGCCCACCGTGGTGTGCGTGTCCCGGCTGGTGCCGCGCAAGGGCCAGGACATGCTCATCCGGGCGATGCCCTCGATCGTGCAACGGGTCGACGGCGCCGCGCTGGTCATCGTCGGGGGCGGCCCCCACCTGCAATCGCTGCGCGCCCTGGCCCGCGACTGCGGGGTGGCCGCGCAGGTGACCTTCACCGGGGGGATACCGGCCGCCGAGCTGCCCACCCATCACGCGCTGGCCGATGTGTTCGCCATGCCGTGCCGCACCCGCGGCGCCGGCCTGGACGTCGAGGGGCTGGGCATCGTCTACCTGGAGGCCTCGGCCAGCGGTGTCCCGGTGATCGCCGGCAGGTCCGGGGGAGCACCGGAAACGGTGCAGCACAACAAGACCGGGCTGGTGGTGGACGGCCGCTCGGTGACCGAGATCGCCGATGCCGTCACCGAATTGCTCAGCGACCCGGACCGGGCCGCCGCGATGGGCGCGGCCGGCCGCCAGTGGGTGACCAGCCAGTGGCGCTGGGACACCCTGGCCGCCCGGCTGGCCGGGCTGCTGGGCGACTAGCGGCGGCCAGCGGGCCGGGCGCCGCGGCCGTCACGCGGGGCCGCGAGCGTCACGCGGCGCGCCAGCGTCACGCCAGCGTGACGCTCGCGCGCCGGCGCCACGCCAGCGTGACGCTCGGCGGCGGAGAGCCGTCAGGGCCGTCAGTCCTTGGCGTAGATGGCCTCGATGTCGGAGGCGAACTTCTCGGCCACCACGTTGCGCTTGACCTTCATCGTCGGGGTCAGCTCGCCCGTGTCCTCGGTGAAATCGACCGGCAGGATGCGGAACTTGCGGATCGATTCGGCATGCGACACAGCCTGATTGGCGTCCTTGATGGCGGCGTCCACCTCGGCGACCAGATCGGGGTCGGTGGTCAGATCGGCCACCGACGCCCCGGCGCCCTTGTGGTTGCGCTGCTTCCAGCCGCCGAACGCCTCGGGGTCGATGGTGATCAACGCGCCGATGAACGGCTTGTTGTCGCCGACCACCATCGCCTGACTGATCAGCGGGTGCGCCCGCAGCCGGTCCTCGAGCACGGCGGGGGCGACGTTCTTGCCGCCCGCGGTGACGATGAGCTCCTTCTTGCGCCCGACGATCTTCAAGAACCCGTCGTCGTCGAGCACACCCAGGTCGCCGGTCTTGAACCAGCCGTCGGTGAAGGCGTCGGCGGTGGCCTGCTCGTTGCGCCAGTAACCGCTGAACACCACGCCGCCGCGCACCAACAGCTCGCCGTCCTCGGCGATGCGCATGCTGTTGCCCGGCAACAACGTTCCCACAGTGCCGATCTTGACGTTGCCGACCTGGTTGACGGTGATCGCCGAGCTGGTCTCGGTCAGGCCGTAGCCCTCGTGGATGGTCAGGCCCACGCCGCGGAAGAAGTGCCCGAGCCGCGAGCCCAGCGGTGCGCCCCCCGACACCGACGCGTGGCAGTCGCCGCCCAGCGCCGCCCGCAGCTTGTGGTACACCAGCCGGTCGAACAACGCGTGCTTGGCCCGCAGCAGCGGACCCCGCCGGCCGCGGTCGGCCGCCTCGCTCCAGTCGACGGCGGTCTGCACGGCCATCGCGAAGATGCGGCCCTTGCCGTCGTTGGCGGCGTTTTGCTCGGCGGTGTTGTAAACCTTCTCGAACACCCGCGGCACCGACACCACCACGGTCGGCTTGAACACGGCGAACATCGGCAGCAGGTTCTTGATGTCGCTGGTGAATCCCACGGTCACCTTGTTGGCGAACGCGGACAGGGTCAGCGAGCGGGCCAGCACGTGGGCCAGCGGCAAGAAGATCAGCAGCCGCTGCCCCTCGTCGAGCAGCGTCGGCAGGCTCTCCTTGGCGCCGCGGGTCTCGTAGAGCAGGTTGGAATGGGTCAGCTGGCAGCCCTTGGGCCGCCCGGTGGTGCCCGAGGTGTAGATCAGGGTGGCCGGATCCTGGGCGCGCAGCCCGTCCAGACGCGCGGTCAGCTCGGCCGGTTCCACCCCTGCGGCCGCCTCGGCCAGCTGGTCGAGGGCCTTGGGGCCGGAGCCGTCGATGTGCAGTACCCGGCGCAGGGCGGGCAGCTCGGCGGTCAGCTCGGTGACCATCGCCGCGTGCTCGTCGGTCTCGGCGAACGCCAGCACCGCCTCGGAGTCCTGCAGCACCCAGCGCACCTGCTCGGCGGAGGACGTCTCGTAGATCGGCACGGTGACCGCGCCCACCGCCAAGATCGCCAGGTCGAGGATCGCCCATTCGTAGCGGGTGGCCGAGAAGATCGACACCCGGTCGCCGGCCTGTACCCCCAGTGAAATCAAACCCAATGCGGCCGAACGGATCTGAGCCGCCGCCTCGGCACAGGTGACGTCGGTCCACTCCCCGTCGACTTGGCGTTGGTAGATGACGAAGTTCGGATCGTCGCGCTCGTGCTCGAAGACCATCGTCGCGATGTTCTCGTTTTCGCCGACGGAGAAGCGGGCGGGGACGCTGTACTCACGCACTCTGATGACCTCAATCGACCTCGTGACGTATCCCGGGAGCCGGGTTGCTGCCGACCAGCCTAATCCGCGCATCCACCCAGCACGGCGACGGTGGGTGAGCGCGGGACCCGATTGCCCCTGCCTGCCCTGGGCCCGGCGCCGCCGGGCGGTGTGTGAAGCTGTGGTCATGCACAGCATCCAGATCGCGGACGAGACGTTCGTCGCGGCCGACGGCGCCCGGGTGGGCGCCTCGGTCGCCGACCGGGCGAGCTGGCGGCGCTGGTGGCCGGACCTGCGCCTGCAGGTCGTCGAGGACCGCGGCGACAAGGGCATCCGGTGGTCGGTCACCGGCGCGCTCACCGGCACCATGGAGGTCTGGCTGGAGCCGCTGAAGGAAGGGCTGGACGGCGTCGTGCTGCACTACTTCCTGCACGCCGAGCCGACCGGGGTGGCCGCCTGGCAGCTGGCCAAGCTGAACCTGGCGAAAATGACGCACCGACGCCGGGTGGCGGGCAAGAAAATGGCCTTCGAGGTCAAGGCGACACTGGAACGGTCGCGACCGGTCGGAGTTTCTCCGGTAGTTTAGCCGGGTCAGGTCCGCGCGGAGAGTACCGTGTCGGACCGAGACCCGCGGGGTTCCCGCACGGCAGTTCCCAGGAGGCCGGGGGCGATCCGGGCGCGGGAGAGAGGGCAACAACCAGGTGGCGGAGAAGACGACCCAAACCATCTACATCGAAGCCGACCCGGACACCGTGATGAAGGTGATCGCCGACATCGATTCCTACCCGCGATGGATCTCGGAATACAAGGAAGCCGAAGTCGTCGAAAAGGACGCCGACGGCTACCCCAAGGTCGCGCGCATCGTCATGGACGCCACCGTCCTCAAGGACACCATGGTGATGTCCTACCAGTGGCCCAAGGATCGGCGGTCGGTCAGCTGGACGCTGGTGTCGAGCTCGCTGCTGCGGGCCCTGGAGGGCTCATACCGGTTGGCGCCCAAGGGATCCGGTACCGAAGTCACCTACGAACTCTCGGTCGACCTGGCCATGCCGATGATCGGCCTGCTCAAGCGCAAGGCCGAGCGGCGGCTGACCGACACCGCGTTGAAGGATCTCAAGAAACGAGTCGAGGCTGAGTGAGTCCGGTGCATCGTCGGCGCCCACCCCGGCCCGGATCAGTCTCTTCGTTGGCAAAGGCGGGGTAGGCAAGTCCACGCTGGCCTGCGCCACCGCGGTGGCCGCCGCCGGCGCGGGACAGCGGGTGCTGGTGGTCTCCACCGACCAGGCGCATTCGCTGGGCGATGTGCTGGGCGTCCCCGTCCCGCCGAGTCAGGCTGAGTTGGTCCGGGTGCTCGCCGACCTGGAGACCGGACGGGCCGAGGCCGGCGGCGGGTTCCTCGACGCGCTGGCGCTGGACACCCTGGCCCTGCTCGAGGCCCGATGGCGTGACGTGGTCGCCGCCCTGGACCGGAGATTTCCCGACTCCGAGCTGAGCACCATTGCGCCCGAAGAGCTTTCGGCGCTGCCGGGTGTGCAGGAGGTGCTCGGTCTGCACGCCGTCGGCGAGTTGGCCCGCTCCGGGCGATGGGACCGGGTGGTGGTCGATTGCGCCTCCACCGCGGACGCGCTGCGCATGTTGACGCTGCCCGCCACCTTCGGCCTCTACGTGGAGCGGGCGTGGCCGCGGCACCGCCGGTTGTCGCTGACCGCCGAGGACGCCCGCTCGGCCGCGGTGGTGGAGCTGCTCGAGCGCGTCAGCGCCAGCGTGGAGGCGCTCAGCGCCTTGCTCACCGACGGCGACCTGGTCGGTGCGCACCTGGTGCTGACCCCCGAGCGGGTGGTGGCCGCCGAGGCGGCCCGCACCCTGGGGTCGCTGGCCCTGATGGGGGTGCGGGTCGAGGAGCTGATCGTGAATCAGGTTCTGCTGCAAGATGACTCGTACGAGTACCGCAACCTGCCCGAGCATCCGGCCTTCTACTGGTACACCGAACGCATTGCCGAGCAGCAAAGCGTGCTCGAGGAGCTCGACGCCGCCATCGGCGAGGTGGCGCTGGTGCTGACCCCGCACCTGTCCGGCGAGCCGATCGGGCCCAAGGCGCTGGGGGCGCTGCTCGACGCCGCCCGGCGCCGGGGCGGGGCCGCGCCGCCCGGCCCGCTGCGGCCCACCGTGGACCTGGAATCCGGGACGGGACTTGGGTCGATCTACCGGATGCGGCTAGCGTTGCCGCAACTCGACCCGTCGGCGCTGACGTTGGGCCGGGTCGACGACGACCTGATCATCAGCGCCGGCGGGTTGCGGCGCAGGGTGAGGTTGGCGTCGGTGCTGCGGCGGTGCACGGTGCTGGATGCGCATCTGCGGGGCAGCGAGCTGACGGTGCGTTTTCGACCAGATCCGGAGGTGTGGCCTAAGTGAGTGGGGCTCATCCCGACATCGGTCCGGAGCTGCGCAGGCTCGCCCAGTCGATCCTGGACGGCATCGACCCCGCCGTGCGGGCGGCGGCGGCGCTGACGGCCGGCGCCGGCCCGGGAACCGGTAAGTGCCAGCAGGTCTGGTGCCCGGTGTGTGCGCTGGCCGCGCTGGCGACTGGCGACCAGCACCCGTTGCTCACCGCGATCGCCGATCACAGCATCGCGTTGCTGGAGGTGATTCGCGACATCGTCGCCGACATCGACCGGGCGTCTCGCCCGACACCCGGACCCCCACCCGACGGCCCGCCCGGCGGCGCCCCCGACACCCCCGACACCGGGCAGGCCCCGCGGACCCGGTATCAGCCCATCCCGGTGACCTTCGAGGAGTGAGCCGGCCGCGCCGCAGGTGGTCCCTTCTTATCCGGATGGGTACAGTTGGCGCAGAACATCAGCGGGTGCAGCCGAGAGGGAGGGGCCATGTGGTACTGGCTATTCAAGTACGTGCTCCTCGGCCCGCTGCTGTCTTTGCTGGGACGGCCGAAAGTCGAAGGGCTGGAACATGTTCCGAGCTCCGGGCCGGCGATACTGGCCAGTAATCACCTGGCGGTGATGGACAGCTTCTACCTTCCGCTGGTGGTGCGACGGCGGATCACCTTCCTGGCGAAGTCGGAATATTTCACCGGCACCGGCCTCAAGGGCTGGTTTCAGCGGTGGTTCTTCACCGCCGTCGGCCAGGTGCCGATCGACCGCACCGACGCCGACAGCGCCCAGGCCGCGCTGACCACCGCGCAGCAGGTGCTGGCCCAGGGCAAGCTGCTGGGCATGTACCCCGAGGGCACCCGGTCACCCGACGGCCGGCTGTACAAGGGCAAGACCGGGCTGGCCCGGCTGGCCCTGCAGACTGGGGTTCCGGTGATCCCGGTCGCGATGATCGGCACCAACGTCGTCAACCCGCCCGGCTCCAACATGTTGCGGTTCGGCCGCGTCACCGTCCGGTTCGGCAAGCCGATGGACTTCTCCCGGTTCGAGGGGCTGGCCGGCAACCGCTTCATCGAGCGGGCCGTCACCGACGAGGTGATCTACGAGCTGATGGGGCTCTCGGGACAGGAATACGTCGACATCTACGCGGCCAGCCTCAAAAAGGGCGGCGCCGAGACACCCGGCGGCGAGGCCGCGCGGATTCCCGAGACGGCCGCGGGTTAGCCGGCCGCGGTGACCGGCGTCAGCTGCTGCGGCGCCGCGTCCCGCGAGGCGGCGCGGGCGGTGACCGTGACGCCCGCCGCGACGATGACCGCCAGCGCCCACCACACGTAGGACATCCCGGCGAGCTGGCGCCACCACACCGCGCTGGCCTCGTGATGCTTGGGCAGCAGGTCGATGGGCGTCCACCTCATCAGGGCCACCCCGACGACGCTCAGCACCAGCAGCGCCGCGTTGCGCCGCCGCCAGCCCAGGACGCCGGTGACCAGCACCGTCGGCAACACCCACACCCAGTGGTGCGACCACGACACCGGCGAGACCACCAACCCGAACAGCGCGACGCACACCAGCGCCAGCGTCGGCTCGTCGGCGCGCAGCACCCACCGCATCGCCCACACCGTCACCGCCAGCACCAGCAGCGACGCCGCCACCCACAGCAGCGACCGCGGCTGCTGCGCCAGCCCCAGGCGGGCCAGCGCGCCGGCGATGTTCTGGTCGGTGTTCAGCGACGCGGAACCGATCCGGTCGGTGTGGTGCACGGTGTGCGTCCAGTACTCCCACGAGTCGGTGTAGGCCAGGACGAAACCGAGCAGCGTCGCCCCCGCGAACGAGGCCAGCGCGGTGAGCACCGCGCGATGGTCGCGGCGCAGCAGGAAATAGAGCAGAAACACCGCGGGCGTCAGTTTCAGCGCCATGCCCAGCCCCAGCAGCAGGCCGCGCGGCCACGGCGTGCGCCGCGGCAGGCAGTCGGCGATCACCAGCGTCATCAGCACCACGTTGATCTGGCCGAAGGCGAAGTTCGAACTGATCGGCTCCAGCCAGATCGTCGCGGCCGCCGCGACCACCACGGCCAGCCACCACCGGCGCAGCCAGGCCGGGCCGGGCAGCAGCGCCGAGGTGCTCCACACGTCGAGGCGGGCCAGCACGATCACGGTCGAGACGACCAGCAACACCAACGTCAGGGCGGTGATCGCCACACTGGCCGTCGGCATGTGCATCCAGGCGAACGGGCAGAACACGATGGCGGCCAGCGGCGGATAGGTGAACGGCAGATCCACGATCGGTGTGTGGAACAGCACGTCTCCGCGGTACAGCGGGCGGCCGTCCATCCAGGCCCGGGCGCCCATCTGATACACGTCGATGTCGATGCGATAGGGGGTGTGCCCGAACAACTGCCACGCCGCGTACCCGAGGGCGGCGGCGGCCGTCAGCCACGCCAACCCCCACCACAGCGCCCACCCCGGTCGTTTGCCTGGGAAGCCGGCCCCGGGCGCTTGCCGCGTACTCATGTCGCACAACAGCGTAATGGGTGCGCAGGCCGCCACCCCTGCTGCAGCGCGGCTCCCACGCCCCGGACCCGCGCTGGCGTACGTTTCAAGGGTGCTCCACTCGTTCGTGTCCGAGGTCACCCGGTGGTTCGCACATGACGTCTACGACCGGGGACACCTGCCCCTGCTGTGCTGCCTGGTCGCCTTCATCCTGACGTTCTTCGTCACCCGCTCGTTCGTGCGGTTCATCCGGCACCGCGCCGAGACCGGCCGGCCGGCCCGGTGGTGGCACCCGCGCAACGTCCACGTCGGGGGGGTGCACATCCACCACGTGACGTTCGGGGTGGTCCTGACGCTGCTGTCCGGCCTGACGCTGGTGACGCTGTCCATCAACGGCCATGAGCCCGAATTCACCGTTGCCGCAACGTTTTTCGGGATCGGCGCCGCCCTGGTGCTCGACGAGTACGCGTTGATCCTGCACCTGTCCGACGTCTACTGGTCGGAGGACGGCCGCACCTCGGTGGACGCGGTGTTCGCCGCGGTGGCGGTGGGCGGACTGTTGATCATGGGCCTGCACCCGCTGATGTTCTTCCTGCCGATGTGGCACGGCGCCGACTCGATGATGCTGCGCGCGCTGGTGGGCGGCGCCATGGTGTTGACGTTGCCGCTGGCCGTGGTGGTGGTGCTCAAGGGCAAGGTGTGGACCGGCCTGCTCGGCATGTTCCTCGTCGTGCTGCTGGTCATCGGCGCGGTCCGGCTGTCGCGCCCGCACGCGCCGTGGGCCCGCTGGCGGTATTCCACCCAGCCGGAGAAGATGCGCCGCGCGCTGCAGCGGGAAAGGACGCTGCGCCGCCCGGTGGTGCGGGCCAAGCTGTATCTGCAGTGCGCCATCGCCGGCACGCCCCGATTTCCCGACGAGCGCACCGTCGATGCCACGCTCGACCACGAGGTCCATCCGGCACCGGCGCCCACCGGTCCCATCCTGATCGGCAGGTAAGCCGGCCGTAGGCTGCCCGGGTGCGGTATTTCTACGACACCGAATTCATCGAGGACGGCCGCACCATCGAGCTGATCTCGATCGGTGTGGTCGCCGAGGACGGCCGCGAGTACTACGCGGTGTCCACCGAATTCGATCCCGAGCGCGCCGGGCCCTGGGTGCGCGCCAACGTGCTGCCCAAGCTGCCGCCCCCGGCGTCGCAATTGTGGCGCTCCCGCAGGCAGATCCGCGACGACCTGGAGGAGTTCTTCGGGGTCCGCGCCGCGCAGAGCGAGCCGATCGAACTATGGGCCTGGGTGGCGGCCTACGACCACGTGGCCCTGTGTCAGCTGTGGGGCCCGATGCCGGATTTGCCGCGCGCCATCCCGCGGTTCACCCGGGAACTGCGCCAGCTGTGGGAGGACCGGGGCTGCCCGCGGATGCCGCCGCGCTCACCGGATGCCCACGATGCGCTGGTCGACGCCCGCGACCAGCTGCGCCGGTTCCGGATCATCACCGGGGCCGGCTGAGACGCCGACTGAGGCGCCCGGCTGAGGCGCCCGCGCGTTCCCGCAGTTCAACCCTGACCAGGGGACTTCGCGACCCGGTTACCATGGACCGATGAACTGGACCGTCGACATCCCGATCGACCAGCTGCCGCCGCTGCCGCCGCTGCCGGGCGATCTGCGGGCGCGGTTGGACGCCGCGCTGGCCAAACCGGCCGCCCAGCAGCCCAGCTGGCCCACCGACCAGGCCACCGCGATGCGCACGGTGCTGGAGAGCGTGCCGCCGGTGACGGTGCCCTCCGAGATCGTCCGGCTGCAGGAGCAGCTGGCCCAGGTGGCCAGGGGGGAGGCGTTCCTGCTGCAGGGTGGGGACTGCGCGGAGACGTTCACCGAGAACACCGAACCGCACATCCGCGGCAACATCCGCACCCTGTTGCAGATGGCCGTCGTGCTCACCTACGGCGCCAGCATGCCGGTGGTCAAGGTGGCCCGCATCGCGGGGCAGTACGCCAAGCCGCGGTCGGCCGACATCGACGCGCTCGGGCTGAAGTCCTACCGCGGCGACATGATCAACGGCTTCGCGCCGAATGCCGCTGTGCGCGAACATGATCCGTCGCGACTGGTGCGCGCCTACGCCAACGCCAGCGCGGCGATGAATCTGGTTCGGGCGCTGACGTCCTCGGGACTGGCTTCGCTGCACCTGGTGCACGACTGGAACCGCGAATTCGTCCGGACTTCGCCGGCCGGCGCCCGGTACGAGGCGCTGGCCACCGAGATCGATCGCGGGCTGCGCTTCATGAGCGCCTGCGGGGTGGCCGACCGCAACCTGCAGACCGCCGAGATCTACGCCAGCCATGAGGCCCTGGTGCTCGACTACGAGCGCGCCATGCTGCGGCTGTCGGACAGCGATGCCGGCGAGCCGCAGCTCTACGACCTGTCGGCGCACACCGTGTGGATCGGCGAGCGCACCCGCCAGCTCGACGGCGCGCACATCGCGTTCGCCGAGGTGATCGCCAACCCGATCGGCGTCAAGATCGGCCCGACGATCACCCCGGAGCTGGCCGTCGAGTACGTCGAGCGGCTCGACCCGCACAACAAGCCCGGCCGGCTGACCCTGGTGAGCAGGATGGGTAACAGCAAGGTGCGCGATCTGCTGCCCCCGATCGTGGAGAAGGTACAGGCCACCGGCCACCAGGTGATCTGGCAGTGCGACCCGATGCACGGCAACACCCACGAGTCGTCCAACGGCTACAAGACCCGGCACTTCGACCGCATCGTCGACGAGGTGCAGGGCTTCTTCGAGGTGCACCGCGCGCTGGGCACCCATCCGGGCGGCATCCACGTGGAGATCACCGGCGACAACGTCACCGAGTGTCTCGGTGGGGCGCAGGACATCTCGGACATGGATCTGGTCGGCCGCTACGAAACCGCTTGCGACCCAAGGCTGAACACCCAGCAGTCGCTGGAGTTGGCCTTCCTGGTCGCCGAGATGCTGCGCGACTAGGACCGTACCGCAATCCTGTTCCCCGGCGGGTTCGCCGGCCCGACCGGAGCCGTCTCGGAGCGGTGTCGCTTTGCGGCGAACCGGGCCCGTAGGTTGCCCCACACGATGCGCGGTAACAGAGCGGGATCCCGCAGCCGCGACGGCGGGTCGATGAAGTTGAAGACGCGAAAGCAGCGTTCGGTCAGCACGACATCCTGGGTTGACGCATTCAACGTCGCCCTGGATATCCAGCCTTGCAGCCGCTGCCGCACCCCGTGGTAGACGCCGGACGTGGTCCGGTCTCTGGCCTGATTGACGGCCCACGTCGCGCCGATGTACTGGGTCGTAGCCCGGAAAAAGCGTTGCGCCAGCAGGGCATCTCCCGCGCGCAGGCACTCGCGCAGGGTCAGCGCTTCCAGCGCGGCGATCGTCATGCCTTGGCCGTAGGTCGGGTCGAGACTGCACAGCGCGTCGCCCATCACCAGCAGACCCGACGGGAAATCGGCCAGCTGGTCGTAGCGCCGCCAGAACGCGGCGGTGTGGTGGTATGTCACGGCTTCCCCGATGGGGTAGGCGCGGCGCAGGCCCTCGACGACGGCCGGGGGCAGCGACGGCTCGGCCATCGCGAGCATCGCGGCGAAATCGGTTGGTGGCTCGCCGGTGTCGGCCGGCACGCCGATCGCCAGGATGAACGTGTCGTGTTCGTTGGCGAGCAGCAAACCCGCCGGTCTGCCGCCCCCCGGGTTGAACATGACCAGCCGCTGGGCGATCGACCCCTCGGGCATGCTCAACTGTTGGCTCGCGTAGCCGTATCGGGCCACCGCCCGCTCCTCGGTCGGCCGTTGGTAGCCCAGGCTCTCCAGAAATGCCGGCGTGCGGGCCGAGCGCCCCATGGCGTCGACGACTAAATCGGCATCCAGCGCCATGAGAAAACCGTTGTAGCGCCGGGTGATTCGCACGCCGTTGACGATGTCCGCGGTGTTGAGGAGGTCGCACACGTCGTGTCCGTCGAGGAACGTCACGTTCGGCAGGGCCTTGACGCGGCGGCGCAGGTGAAACTCCATGAACGGCCGGGTCGTCATGTGCAGCGCCAATGCGTCCGGATCGGCGAACGCGCCCGAGTTCTTCATTTCGTAGCGCCCGAAGCGCACGTAGAACCGCGACAGGTCACCGTCATCGACGACGACCGCCCCCGCCCGGGCCAGGTCATCGAGCAGACCGGGAAACAATTCCTCCAGGACTTGTAGGCCGCGGCTGTAGAAGTTGTGCACGTGACGGCCCTGGGGGATGCCCCTGCGGTGGCACGGATAGTCGGGCAATTTGTCCCGCTCGACCACGCTGACCGAATCGTAGAACTCCGAAAGTACGCGCGCGGCAAGCAAACCCGCGATCCCGGCACCCAGTACCACCGCGTGCTCACCGAGCCGGTTCGGCGAGTCGACGCCCTGCGTTGTCGAACCCATACGGAAGCACGGTACACCAAAATTAAGAAAAATAAGAGAACTTTGTGATTACTTTAAGATCGTGTCGCCCCCGGGGGCGCGATCCACCCGGCTAAGCCGCCGCGCCTTCCGATGGACGCGCGCCGCGCCGGAAAGCTAGAACAGTCCGTTCAGGTTGCGCCCGATGGTCCAGGCCGCGGTGGCGACCATCCCGGTGACCGCCAGCACCAGCGCCAACCAGACCAGTACCATGCGCCGGTTGTGCTGGCGGGCCCAGACGAACTCGCTGATCGGGATGCCGGCGAATTCGCCTGTGACAGGCTGGTATTCGTAGTCGTCCTCGTCGTCATCGGGTTCGGCCCCGACGTGTGCCGGGGGATCGGGCTGCGGCCACTCCTCGGGTCCGCGGGTCAAGTGGCGGGTGGGATGCCGCGCCGGCGGCTCGGCGCCGGCGCCCGCCGGCCGGCCTCGCGGTGCAGCGCCGCTGACCGGTGTAACGCGGAGTTGCGCGGGGCCGGCACCCGAAAGCCGGGCAGCGCAAGCTCATCGGCGATCGCGTCTAGATCGGCGCCCATCTCGACCGCGTCGGCGTACCGGTCGGCCGGGTCGCGGGCCGTCGCGCGCTGCACGAAGTCGTCGAACTGCGCGGGCACGCCGTCGATGGCCGCGCTGGGGGGCGGGACATCGGCGTCCAGCCGCCGATAGGCGATCGCCAACGTCGAGTCGCCGGTGAAGGGGGTGCGCCCGGTCAGCAGCTCGTAGGCGAGGATGCCGGCGGCGTACACGTCGCTGCGCGGGGTGGCCGCGCCGTCGCGCACCTGTTCGGGCGACAGGTACGCCGCGGTGCCCAAAATCACGCTGGCAGAGGTGATTCCGGCGGCCGCGACGGCCCGGACCAACCCGAAGTCGGCGATCTTAACCTCGCCGTCGTCGGAGATCAGCACGTTCTCCGGCTTGACGTCGCGATGGACCAGGCCGGCCCGGTGCGCGGCGGCTAGCCCGCCCAGCACCGGACGCAGCACCGCCGCCACCGCGTAGGGCGGCATCGGTCCGCGTTCGCCCAGCAGCTCGCGCAGCGTCCCGCCCTCGATGAGCTCCATCACCAGAAACGGATGCCGCGCGTCCAGGCCCTGGTCGTAGACGGCCACCAGGCCCGGATCCTTCAGCCGGGCCACCGCGCGGGCCTCGCGCTGGAACCGGGTCAGGAATTGCTCGTCGCCGGCGTAACGCGGGTCCATCACCTTCACCGCGACGGGACGGTCGAGCCGGGTGTCCACGCCGCGGTAGACGGTCGAGGTGCCGCCGCTGGCGATCTTGGACTCGATCAGATAGCGGCCGTCCAGCAACGTGCCCGCAAAGGAGCCGGGCGATTCAGCTTGGGCCTGGCGACGATGCGGGCCGGGCCGGCCCGAGGAGGAGCCGGGCGATTCAGCTTGGGCCACGGGGCCATCGTAGGGCGAGGTGGTGATTGGGCGCCGGAACACGGGCTCAACGCGCGCATCAACGCCTACACTTGCGCGAGTGAGCAGTATTCCTGCCGGCGACGATGTGCTAGATCCCGACGAGCCGATCTACGACTTGCCGAGGGTCGCCGAATTGCTCGGAGTCCCGGTTACCAAGGTGCACCAGCAACTCCGGGAGGGACACCTGGTCGCGGTCCGACGCGGCGAGGCCCTGGTGGTGCCGCAGGTGTTCTTCACCAAGTCCGGCGAGGTGGTCAAGAGCCTGCCCGGGCTGCTGACGATCCTGCACGACGGCGGCTATCGCGACACCGAGATCGTGCGCTGGTTGTTCACCCGGGACCCGTCGCTGACGGTGACCCGGGACGGCAGCCGCGACGCCATCAGCAACGCCCGCCCCGTCGATGCGCTGCACGCCCACCAGGCCCGCGAAGTCGTGCGCCGGGCCCAGGCGATGGCTTACTGAGCCGGCTGCGGAACCCGGTACAGGCTGTACCAGGCGACCAGCGCGACGGCGGTGGCCAACGAAAAGTGCAGCCACGAGTACATGCCGTGGGAGCCATCGGGTTTGAAGATCACCATCACCCAGGTCGAGAGGCCGCCGATGATCGCCACCGCGCGGCGGGACTGCGCCAGCGGGGCCAGCACCGCCAGCGGCCACGAGTAGTACCACGGCAACGCGGCGGGCACGAACAGCACCACGATCAGCATCGAGATCGCGATGCCGGTGAGCGCGTCGCGGTCGTCGCGGCGGAACCGCCACCACAGCAGCGGCAGCGAGATCGCGATGATCGCGATGCCGACCAGCCGGGTGACCCGCAATATCGGGTAGAAACTCACCGGAAAGAACCCGCTGCCGATCGCGTGGATCAGGTTGGCGGCCGCGGTCGGCACGGTCAGCCAGTTGATGATCTTCACCGATCCGGCCAGCGCGGTCAGCCAGCCCAGGCCCACCCCGGCCACCGCGGACAGGGCGGCGAACACCACCGCGAAGATCAGCAGCGAGGCCGCGGTGGCCGCGAAAAACGCTGGCACCGGCCGATACCCGCGCCGATCGCGCAGTTGGCGCGCCCACACCCACACCAGGAAGGGCAGCGCGATGCCGGCGGTGGCCTTGACCGCGATGGCGACGGTGATCAGCGTGACACCGGCGACGGGGCGGCCGCCGAACGTCAGCGCGATGCCGGCGGCCATCAACCCGACCATCAGCATCTCGTTGTGCACCCCGCCCATCAGATGGATGAGCACCAACGGGTTGAGCACGCAAATCCACAGCGCCGTCGGCTCGTCGGCGCCCAGGTGGCGCGCCAGGCGGGGGGTCGCCCAGATCAGCAGCACCAGGCCGGGCAGCATGCACAGCCGCAGCAGCGCGGTGCCCGCCACCACGTTGTTGCCGACCAGGATGGTGATGATCTTGGCCACCAGGATGAACACCGGACCATAGGGTGCGGTGGTGATCGACCAGATCGGACTGACGTTGTCCAGCAAGCTGTTCGGGTTGGCGACCGGCCCGACCGCGTAGGGATCCAGGCCGTCGCGCAGCAGGGCGCCCTGCGCCAGGTACGAGTAGGTGTCCCGGCTGAACACGGGCACCGACACCAGCAGCGGCGCCAGCCAGAAGCCGGTGGTGGCCTTCATGACGAACTCGGTTGCCTCGCCGGCCAACACGCGACGGCCCAGGCTCAGCCAGGCGATCAGCATCAGGCCGACGCCGGTCCACAGCACGATCGACGACAGCACCAGGCCGTGGCCGAAACGCAGCCAGGACATGTGAATCGACTCGAGCAGCGGGTCGTGCTGGCGGGTGCTGCCCGCTCCCAGCCCGCCGAGGGTGATCAGCACCGATCCCAGCATCCCCAGCTTCGCGGGACCGGAGTCGGCGCTACCGGCGAACGCCTTCAGCCGCGAAAACCATTGTCCGCGAGAGGGTTTGGCCGCCGGTGGGTCGGCGGCCGGGGTGTCGGTTCCGGTGGCCATCGGTTCAGGCCGACCGGTTGGTGGCCAGCTTGGCCAATTCGGACAACCCCGCCTTGGCGGCGGTGTTGATGGGTGCGGCCGCCAGGGTGGCCAGGGCCCGCTGGGTCAGCGTGGCGATGCGCTGCTCGGCGGCGGCCAGCGCACCCACCGACTCGATCACGTCGCGCAGCCGATCCACTTCGGCGTCGCTCAGCTGTGCTCCGATGGAGTCTCGTAACAGCTTGGCGGCCAACGGATCCGACTTCTCCGCCAACTCCACCGCCTCGGCCAACAGCACGGTGCGCTTACCGGATCGCAGGTCGTCGCCCGACGGTTTGCCGGTCACCGCGGGGTCGCCGAACACGCCCAGCACGTCGTCGCGCAGCTGAAACGCCACCCCGAGGTCGGTCCCGAACTGGCTGAACAGGTCGTGCACGTCCGGCCGGTCGGCGGCGGCGGCCGCGCCGAGCTGCAACGGGCGCGACACGGTGTAGCAGGCGGTCTTGAAGGTGTCGACGTTCATCGCCGAGGCGATCGAGGCGGCGGCGCTGGCCTCGGCGACGATGTCGAGGTACTGCCCCCCGAGCACCTCGGTGCGGATGTTGGCCCACACCCGCCGCACCCGGCGCGCCGCCTGCGGTGTCAGGTCGACACCGAGGACGATGTCGTCGGCCCAGGCCAGGGCGAGATCGCCGAGCAGGATCGCCGCCGACATCCCGAACCGCTCCGGCGAGCCCTGCCACTGCCGGTCGCGGTGCAACGACGCGAACCGCACGTGCGTGGTGGGCCGGCCCCGGCGCGTGGCCGAGTCGTCGATCACGTCGTCGTGCACCAGGGCGCACGCGTGCAGCAGCTCGAGTGCGGAAAACAGCAGCAGCGCTTGGTCATCGGGCGCCTCGGTGGCCACCGCGCGCCAGCCCCAGTAGGCGAAGGCGGGCCGCAGCCGCTTGCCGCCGTTCAGCACGAACTCTTCCAGCGCGGCGATCAGGCCGCTGTAGTCGTCACCGATGTAGGTGGTCTCGGCGCGCCGGTCATGCAGATACCGCCGCAATTGCTCGGTGATGGCGCCGGTCAACTCGACGGTTGCCGCCGCTTCTGAAGCTCGTAGGCTCAGCGCGGCGCCCCTTTCTGCTCGGCTGGCTGGGTGTTGCAGGCCCGACCAGTGTATTCGCCGCGTCGCCCGAGCCGGTCTCCGCGGCCGACGGGGTGCCCGCCGCGCCCAGTTGCTTCGACTGCCTCACTAACCCGCCCCTATGCTGGCGGGTGCGCTGGGCTGGCGCGGACAGTGCGCACACAGCAGACGCCCCGGGCCAATACCCGTCGGATGGAGAGAAGCCGCGTGACCCTCAACACCATTGCGCTCGAGCTGGTGCCACCCAACGCCGACGAAGGTCGGGAGCGGGCACTCGAAGAGGCGCACAAAGTGGTGCGGCATTCCGCGGAGTCGGGTCTGGACGGCCGGATCCGGCACGTGATGATTCCCGGCATCATCGCCGAGGACGACGATCGCCCGGTTCCGATGAAGCCCAAGCTGGACGTGCTGGACTTCTGGTCGGTCGTCAAACCGGAACTGCCGGGGATCAAGGGCTTGTGCACCCAGGTCACCGCGTTCATGGACGAACAGTCGCTGCACGGGCGCCTGACCGAGCTGTGCTCGGCCGGCATGGAAGGCGTGGTGTTCGTCGGCGTGCCGCGCACCATGAACGACGGCGAGGGCTCCGGGGTCGCCCCCACCGACGCGCTGTCGATCTACCGCGACCTGGTGACCAACCGCGGCGTCATCCTGATCCCCACCCGCGACGGCGAACAGGGCCGCTTCAGCTTCAAGTGCGACCGCGGCGCCACTTACGGCATGACCCAGCTGCTGTATTCCGACGCGATCGTGGGGTTTCTGCGCGAGTTCGCCAGGCAGACCGACCACCGGCCGGAGATCCTGCTGTCGTTCGGCTTTGTGCCGAAGATGGAGAGCCGGGTCGGGTTGATCAACTGGCTGATCCAGGACCCGGGCAACGCCGCGGTGGCCCGCGAGCAGGAGTTCGTCAAGACGCTGGCCGCCAGCGAACCGGCGCAGAAGCGCCGGCAGATGGTCGACCTGTACAAGCGCGTCATCGACGGCGTCGGCGACCTCGGCTTCCCGCTGAGCATCCACCTGGAGGCGACCTACGGGATTTCCGGCCCGGCGTTTCAGACCTTCGCCGAGATGCTGGCCTACTGGTCGCCCCGGCCGAGCTAGGGGCTATTCGGGTGGGGGTTGGTCGCGCGGGGCGGTCAACCGCGGTGACCGGTCCCGGCTGACCCAGGCCAGAAGCCCCACCACTCCGGCCGCCGCGAAGGACGCGATGCCCAGCCACACCACCGCGCCGGTGAACGACCGGGTGTTGGGGTCGGTGTAGCGGGCCTGGGCGGTCATGGTGCTCACCACGCCCGGCTTGAGCTTCCAGGACACCACGTCGGGCTCCACCCGGTCGCCGTTGGTCGAGGTCACCACGCCGGGAAAGGCCACCGTCAGCTCGACGTCGGCCTCCGGGTCGGTCAGCGAGGTCAGGTCCGCCCGGCCCTCCAGGAGCACCAGGTTGCCGTTGCGGCGCAGCGACAGGTTGACCCCGGCGGCGTCGGAGTTCATGTTGGCCAGCTGCGGCAGCTCGGCGAACGTCAGGTCCGAGAACACCGCCTGGGAGCCGACGTAGCCGTCGCTGTCGTAGTTCGACACCGCCACCTTCTGGCTGAACGGCAAGTTGTTGCTGTCCAGCTGCGGGCCGGTGTCCTTGGGAGTCTTGGGTTTCGCGGCGGCGACGATCTCGCCGGACACCAGGTCGTCGGGGGAGATGGTGAGCGAGGCGCGCACGCGCAGGCATCCGGTGGCCAGCGGCACCACCAGCAGCAGCATCGCGAAGGCCAGCAGGCGCCGCCGTCGCATCCGGGCGGCCTGGGATCCGCGGCGGCGGGGCGGGGCAGGGCGGGCGCGCACCAAGTCATCGTGCCAGATCCGCCGTGCCGCTCAGTGCAGCCTTGGGTCGCGTGCCGAATGTTGCGGTGTCACAGCGGGAGTTCGCGGCCCAGGATCGCGAACGGCCGGGGGTCGCCGGCGAAGTGGTAGCGGCGGATGATGTCGGTGAAACCCAGCCGCCGGTACAGCCGCCAGGCGCGGTTGGGCTCGCCGTTGGTTTCCGGTGTGGACAGCAGCACGTTCTTTTCGGCGCGACCGGCGAGCAGCCGTCGCGCCAGGGCCTCGCCGAGCCCGCGGCCTTGGGCGCGGGGGTGGATATGCAGCTCGGTCAGCTCGAAATAATCGTTCATCAGCCGGGCGATCTCCTGCGGCGGCGAGCCGCCGCGCTGCAGACCCAGCACCACCTGCTGCTGCCACCATTGCCCCGGCGCCCCGGGGTAGCCGTAGGCCACGCCGAGCAGCGGGGCGCTGGCCAACTCTTCGGCCGACGGCATCTGATCGTCGTCGTCCACCTCGGCCTCGACGACGGCCGCCCCTTGCCAGCCGCGGCGCCGGATGTGTTCCAGCCACATGGCGGCGCGCTGGTTCTCGGTGCCGCGCGGGTATCGCATCGCGTCCACGTACACCGCCAGGGCGTCGCCGAGTCGGCGCTCCATGTCGTGGGGGAGCAGATCGATGAGGAATATCGCCAACCCGCGGTGCCCTCCTCATCCAGCGATCTCGTCCAGCGATCTCGTCCAGGGATCCGTTGCTTCGCGGTGTCGGGGTCGCCCCGGAAATGGTCTCCGTGGGACCGGGCCGCTAGCGATCATTATCGGACGCGGGCGCGGCGGTCGGTAAGCGGTCGGCGCACCCGGTTTCGGAAGCCGGTTTGGAAGCCGGTTCGGAAGCCGGCTCGGGAAGCCGGTTGTAGCGCACGGGCGTTGCGGTCCTGCCGGGTGCCCGGATGCGGGCGGGATAGAATCGGCGCGGAACCAGTGGTATGGGGCAGATCGACCTCGTATCATTCAATTAGTTGCCCGCGCAACGGGCATCCGCGTGCTACCGATAGTCACGTGTCAACTTGTCGGCAAGGAGGGACGAATGCCACTCTCCGATCATGAGCAGCGGATGCTCGATCAGATCGAGAGCGCTCTCTACGCCGAAGACCCCAAGTTCGCTTCGAGCGTCCGGGGCGGAGGGTTCCGCGCGCCCACTGCGCGTCGGCGTCTGCAGGGCGTGGCGTTGTTCGTCATCGGTCTGGCAATGCTGGTTTCCGGGGTGGCCTTCAAGGCCACGATGATCGGAAACTTCCCGATCCTCAGCGTCTTCGGGTTCATCGTGATGTTCGGCGGTGTGGTGTTCGCCATCACCGGTCCACGGTTGCCCGGCCGGCCCGACCTGTCCGGCTCGGCCCCCACCTCGCTGCGGCAGCGCCGCAACAGGAGTGGAGGCTCGTTCACCAGCCGGATGGAGGATCGCTTCCGCCGCCGCTTCGACGACTGACGTCCACCCACACACCCGCGGGGTAGCCGAGTCGGCTGCCCCGCGTTGTTTTCCCGGCCCCGGTGGCCGCCGAGGGCTGACGGCGGGGCTGGACGGCGCGCAACCGTCGATGCCGTTTTGCGTCCCAATCGATCCCCAACCGAGGCGCGGGCCGCCCATTGCCCCCACTGCGCCCCACCGGAACTCCCCACGTTTCCCCACCCGCGGCATTTAGCCTGGTCAACCAGGTGATGGCGGCGTCCCGAAAGACGCCGCAGCAGGGCGGCGACACACCCCGGCGGCCACAATGTTCACCTTTTGACGTCGGACAACCCGAAAAACGCCACCCCGACACCCACGGAATGGGGCGAAGTGGGGGATTGTGGGGTATGGTGGCTGCAGTGTTTGGGTGACCTCGAACGGGAGGTGAGCTGGTGTTTCTCGGCACCTACACGCCCAAACTCGACGACAAGGGGCGGCTGACGTTGCCCGCCAAGTTCCGCGACGCACTGGCAGGGGGGTTGATGGTCACCAAGAGCCAGGACCACAGCCTCGCCGTCTACCCGCGGGCGGAATTCGAGCAACTGGCCCGCCGGGCGAGCAAGGCCTCCAAGAGCAACCCGGACGCCCGGGCGTTCCTGCGCAACCTCGCCGCCGGCACCGACGAACAGCATCCCGACGCCCAGGGCCGCATCACCTTGTCGGCCGACCACCGTCGTTACGCGAGCCTGTCCAAGGACTGCGTGGTGATCGGGGCGGTCGACTACCTGGAAATCTGGGATGCCCAGGCCTGGCAGGACTACCAGCAGACCCACGAAGAGAACTTCTCCGCGGCAAGCGATGAAGCACTCGGCGACATCATCTGAGGCGCATGCCCGTGCAACGTGGCCTCTGCCCGAACCGACCCTGGCGTACTTCCCCAACGCCAGGTTCGTGCCTTCGGACAGGGACCTCGATGCAGGGGCAGCTCGCCCGATCCGGGGAGGCGTTGCGGTGGTTGACGATTCACCGGACTTCGGGCACGTGCCCGTCCTGCTCGAGCGCTGCGTCGAGCTGCTCACCCCCGCACTGACCCGTCGTCACCCCGACGGCTCGGGCGCGGTCCTGCTGGACGCCACCCTGGGCGCGGGCGGGCACGCCGAACGGTTCCTGGCCGACCTGCCCGGGCTGCGGCTGATCGCACTCGACCGCGATCCCAGCGCGCTCGAGATCGCCCGGGAACGCCTGGCGCGGTTCGCCGACCGGATCACCCTGGTGCACATGCGTTACGACGGCATCGCCGCGGCACTGACCGAATCCGGTTACGCCGCAACCGAATCGGTCGACGGGATACTGTTCGACCTCGGGGTGTCGTCGATGCAGCTGGATCGCCCCGAGCGGGGCTTCGCCTACGCCCAGGACGCCCCGCTGGACATGCGGATGGACCCGGGATCGCCGCTGACCGCGGCCGACATCCTCAACACCTACGACGAGGCCGAGCTGGCGGACATCCTGCACCGCTACGGCGAGGAGCGGTTCGCGCGCCGGATCGCCGCGCAGATCGTGCGCCGCCGCGCCAAAGAGCCGTTCACCTCCACCGCGGACCTGGTTTCGCTTCTCTACCAAGCCATTCCGGCACCGGCCCGGCGCACCGGTGGACATCCGGCCAAACGCACGTTCCAGGCCCTGCGGATCGCCGTCAACGACGAACTGGACACGCTGCGCCGCGCGCTTCCGGCCGCGCTGGACGCGCTCGCCGTCGACGGGCGGATCGTGGTGCTGGCCTACCAGTCCCTGGAGGACCGGATCGTCAAGCGGTTGTTCGCCCAGGCGGTCGCCTCCCGCACCCCGGTGGACCTGCCGGTCGAACTTCCCGGCCACGAGCCACGGTTCCGCGCCCTGACCCACGGCGCCGGACGCGCCGACGCCGCCGAGATGGAACGCAACCCGCGCAGTGCCGCAGTGCGATTGCGGGCCCTGCAACGAACGCAAGCACCGCAGGCGACCGGGAAAGGCGATTGATGAGAGCAGAGCGCGAGACGGCGAAACGGCGCGGCGGCAGCGATCGTCGGGGCGCCCGCGACGGTGCCGCCCGCCGCGGCAGGCGTCCGGCGGCCGACGCCGGCGCGGCGCGGCGCGCCGCGGTGGCCGGGCCTCGGCGCCCGCCCGGGAATCCCGCGCGCCCAAGCCGGGTCCGCAGACCAGCCCCGTCGCGCGGCCGGCCGAGCGATCGGCCCGGCCCAAGAACACCAGCCAGGCCAAGGCGCGGGCCAAGGCTCGTAAAGCCAAGGCGCCCAAGGTCGTTCGGCCCCGGCTGACCGAGAGGCTGGCCGCCCGGCTGGCAGCGATCGACCTGCGGCCGCGCACCCTGGCCAGCAAGGTCCCGTTCGTCGTTCTGGTCATCGGTGCGCTGGGCGTCGGGCTCGGGCTCACCCTGTGGCTGTCCACCGACTCCGCCGAGCGCTCCTACAAGCTCAGCCACGCCCGGGAGCGGACCCGGTTGCTGCAGCAGCAGAAGGAGGCGCTGGAGCGCGACGTGCGCGAGGCGGAGGCCGCACCCGCGCTGGCCGAGGCGGCCCGCAAGCAGGGCATGATCCCGACCCGGGACACCGCGCACCTGGTCCAGGATCCGTCCGGCAATTGGGTGGTGGTGGGCACACCCAAGCCGGCCGACGGGGTGCCGCCGCCGCCGCTGAACAGCAAGCTGCCCGACGAGGCGCCGCAGCCGCCGAAGCCGGCGCCGCCGGCCGCCGAGGTCCCGATCCGGGTGGAGCCCGCCCCCGGCGGACCCGTCCCGGCCAGGTCCGGGCCCGAGGCGCTGCTGCGCGCGCCGGACGGCGCCTCCACGCTGGGTGGTCAACACCTGGCGCCGGCGGTTCCCCCGGCCCCGGGCGCGCCGCCCGGTGTGCCCGGCGGTCCCGTCGCCGCGCCGCCAGCGCTGCCCGGCGGTCCGGTCGCCGCTGTGCCACCCGCATTGCCCGCCGTGCCCACCGGCCCGGCCACCGGTCGCCCGCCGGGCCTGACGCCCGGGCTGCCGATGCCGGGGCTGCCGATGCCGGCCGGGCCGGCGGTGGCTCCGGCCCCCGCGGAGGTCTCGATCCCGTTGGGGGGCTTGCCCGTTCCGGCTCCCGGCCAGCTGCCCGCCCCGCTGCCGCCGGAGGTGCCGGTGCCGGTGCAATTGGGCCGCCCCGGCGCGGCCCCCCAGCCGGTGGTCCCGGCCGCCCCGCTGCCGCAACCGGTCAACGGCGCCCAGTCCGGGCCCGCCCCCGTCGCGACGCCGGGTGCCCCGAGGTGAGCCGCGGCGACTCGGCACGGGCCCGTCGGTCCCAGTCGGCGCGGCCGACGCGTGGGCCGCGTAAGGACGTGCAGGGCAAGGCGATTCGCCAGCCCAAACGCCGCGGCAACGCCAACCCGGCCGAAGCCGCACCCGGGCACTCGGCGCGGCAGCGGCGCACCCGTCAGATCGCGCAATTGACCTCTCGGGGCGGATCGTTCGTGTTCCGTCACCGCGCCGGCAACGTGGTGATGCTGGTGGCGATGGTGGTGGCCGCCGCCCAGCTGTTCGTCCTGCAGGTGACCAACGCGTCAGCGCTGCGCGCCCAGGCGGCCGGACAGCTCAAGGTCACCGATGTGGAAAAGGCGGTGCGCGGCAGCATCATCGACCGGCACAAGGATCAGCTCGCCTTCACCATCGAGTCGCGGGCGCTGACCTTCCAGCCGAAGCGGATTCACAAGCAACTGGAGGAGGCCAAGGCCAAGAACCCCTCGGCCCCCGACCCCCAGCAGCGGCTGCGCGACATCGCCAAGGAGGTGTCCGGCCGGCTGGGCAACAAGCCCGACTCCGCGACCGTGCTGAAGAAGCTGCAAAGCGACGAGAACTTCGTGTACCTGGCGCGCGCCGTGGATCCCGCTGTGGCCAGCGCGATCTCGGACAAGTTCCCGGAGGTCGGCTCCGAGCGTCAAGATCTGCGGCAATACCCGGGCGGATCGTTGGCGGCCAACATCGTCGGCGGCATCGACTGGGACGGCCACGGGCTGCTGGGTCTGGAAGAGTCGATGGACTCGGTGCTGTCCGGAACCGACGGCTCGGTCACCTATGACCGCGGCTCCGACGGCGTGGTGATCCCGGGCAGTTACCGCAACCGGCATCGGGCGGTCAACGGCTCGATGGTGCAGCTGACGCTGGACGACGACATCCAGTTCTATGTGCAGCAGCAGGTGCAACAGGCCAAGAATGTGTCTGGCGCGCACAATGTTTCGGCCGTGGTGCTGGACGCCAAGACCGGCGAAGTGCTGGCCATGGCCAACGACAACACCTTCGACCCGTCCCAGGACATCGGCCGTCAGGGCGACAAACAGCTGGGCAACCCGGCGGTGTCCTCGCCGTTCGAGCCCGGTTCGGTGAACAAGGTGATCACCGCGTCCTCGGTCATCGAGTACGGCCTGTCGAATCCGGACGAGGTGTTGCAGGTGCCCGGCTCGATCCAGATGGGCGGGGTGTCCATCCACGACGCGTGGGACCACGGCGTGATGCCCTACACCACCACGGGTGTGTTCGGAAAGTCCTCCAACGTGGGCACTTTGATGCTGGCGCAGCGGGTCGGGCCGGAGCGCTTCTACGACATGGTCCGCAAGTTCGGGTTGGGCCAG
This sequence comes from Mycobacterium sp. MAC_080597_8934, assembly GCF_000523975.1. NCBI lineage: Bacteria > Bacillati > Actinomycetota > Actinomycetes > Mycobacteriales > Mycobacteriaceae > Mycobacterium > Mycobacterium sp. MAC_080597_8934. The sequence continues at coordinate 133,499 of NZ_JAOS01000013.1, forward strand.
CGCACCAACGTGGGCCTGCCCGGTGAGAGCGCGGGGCTGGTGCCGCCGATCGACCAGTGGTCGGGCAGCACCTTCTCGAACCTGCCCATCGGGCAAGGTCTTTCGATGACGCTGCTGCAGATGACCGGCATGTACCAGACGATCGCCAACGACGGGGTGCGGATCCCGCCGCGGATCATCAAGGCCACCATCGCGCCCGATGGCACCCGCACCGAGGAGCCGCGCCCGGAGGGCGTGCGGGTGGTATCGCCGCAGACCGCGCAGACCGTGCGCAACATGCTGCGCGCCGTCGTGCAGCACGACCCGATGGGTTACCAGCAGGGCACCGGCCCGGCCGCCGCGGTGACCGGCTACCAGATGGCCGGCAAGACCGGCACCGCCCAGCAGATCAACCCCGCCTGCGGCTGCTACTTCGACAACGTCTACTGGATCACCTTCGCCGGGATGGCCACCGTCGACAACCCCCGGTATGTCATCGGCATCATGATGGACAACCCGGAGCGCAACGCCGACGGGACGCCGGGCCACTCCGCGGCCCCGCTGTTCCACAACATCGCCGGCTGGCTGATGCAGCGGGAGAACGTGCCACTGTCGCCGGACCCCGGCCCGCCGCTGACCCTGCAAGCCACCTGACCGACCGCCGCCCGCGGATCGCCCGCCGGCCCGCCCCGGCTAGGTAGGGTGTCATGGCCGATCATGAGGATGACGCGGCGCCGGAGGGAGGTGTGAGCAGAAGTGGTGTCGGTGCCCACGGGGTTGCGCCCCAGCGCCGTCCCCGGCGTGCGGCTGCCCGCGCTGGCCGACCATGTCGGCGCGGTGATGGCCGGCCCGGACCGGCGCGCTGCCGTCCCCGACGTCACCGTCACCGGCGTGACCCTGCGCGCCCAGGACGTGCTGCCCGGCGACCTGTTCGCCGCGCTGCCCGGTGCGACGACGCACGGCGCCCGGCACGCCGCCGAGGCGATCGAGCGCGGCGCGGTCGCGGTGCTCACCGATGCCGCGGGTGTCGCGCAGCTGACCGGCGGCCGGACCACGCCGACGCTGCTGCACCCCAGGCCCCGCAGCGTGCTCGGGGAGCTGGCCGCCGCCGTGTACGCGCACCCGTCCGAGCGGCTGACCGTCATCGGCATCACCGGCACGTCCGGCAAGACGACCACGACGTATCTGGTCGAATCGGGTCTGCGCGCCGCCGGCCGCACGGCGGGGCTGATCGGCACGGTCGGCATCCGCATCGACGGCGCCGACATCCCCAGCGCGCTGACCACCCCGGAGGCCCCCGCCCTGCAGGCGCTGCTGGCCGCGATGGCCGAACAGCGGGTGGACACCGTCGTCATGGAGGTCTCCAGCCACGCGCTGGCGTTGGGCCGGGTGGACGGAACCCGTTTCGCGGTCGGCGGTTTCACCAACCTGTCGCGTGACCACCTCGACTTTCACCCCACCATGGCCGACTACTTCGAGGCCAAGGCCTTGCTGTTCGACCCGAACTCCCCGCTGCGGGCGCACCGCGCCGTGGTGTGCATCGACGACGAGGCCGGGCGCGAAATGGCTGCCCGCGCCGGTGATGCGGTCACCGTCAGCGCCGAGGGACAACCGGCGCACTGGCGGGCCGTCGAGGTGGCGCCGCTGGGGACCGGGGGACAGCAGTTCACCGTGATCGATCCCGCCGGCGTCCAGCACCGGGCGGGCATTCGGCTGCCCGGCCACTATAACGTCGCCAATTGCCTTGTGGCGCTGGCACTTCTGGATGCAGTGGGAGTGTCCCCGGAGCAGGCGGCGCCGGGACTGCTGCAGACCAGGGTGCCCGGCCGGATGGAGGAGATCGACGCCGGCCAGGACTTTCTGGCGCTGGTCGACTACGCCCACAAGCCGGGCGCGTTGCGCGCGGTGCTGAGCAGCCTCAAGCGCCCGGATCGCCGGCTGGCGGTGGTGTTCGGCGCCGGGGGCGAGCGCGACCCGGGCAAACGGGCGCCGATGGGCGCGACCGCCGCCGAGCTCGCCGACCTGGTGGTCGTCACCGACGACAATCCGCGCGGTGAGGACCCCGCGGCGATCCGCCGCGAAATCCTGGCCGGTGCCACCGAAAGTGGTTGCGCCGCAGAGGTTATCGAGATCGGCGACCGGCGTGCGGCGATCCGCCACGCCGTTGCCTGGGCGGGACCGGGCGACGTGGTGCTGGTCGCGGGCAAGGGTCATGAGACCGGGCAGCGCACCGGCGAGCACACCCGCCCGTTCGACGACCGGGTGGAGCTGGCCGAGGCGCTGCGCGAGGCCGTCGGGCCTCGAAAGGCGCAGGGATGATCGACCTGACCGTCGCCCAGATCGCCGACATCGTCGGCGGCACCCTGGCCGACATCACCGCACCGGACGCCGCGCGCCGGCGCGTCACCGGCACGGTCGAATTCGACTCGCGCGCCGTCGGGCCCGGCGGGTTGTTCCTGGCGCTGCCCGGGGCGCGCACCGACGGGCATGACCACGCGGAGTCCGCGGTGGCCGCCGGTGCGGTCGCCGTGCTGGCCGCCCGGCCCGTCGGCGTCCCCGCCATCGTCGCGCCGCCGGTGGATGCCGCGGACGCGCTGGCCGGGGTGCTCGAGCACGACGCCGACGGGTCCGGTGCCGCGGTGCTGGCGGCGCTGGCCAAGCTGGCCCGGGCGGTGGCCGCCGAGCTGGTCGCCGGCGGGCTGACCATCGTCGGGATCACCGGATCGTCGGGCAAGACGTCGACCAAGGACCTGGTGGCGGCGGTGCTGGCGCCGCTGGGTGAGGTGGTGGCCCCGCCCGGGTCGTTCAACAACGAGCTGGGGCATCCCTGGACGGTGCTGCGCGCCACGGCCGACACCGACTACCTGGTTCTCGAGATGTCGGCACGCCACCCCGGCAACATCGCCGCGCTCGCCGAAATCGCCCCGCCGGCCGTGGGGGTGGTGCTCAACGTCGGCACCGCACACCTGGGCGAGTTCGGCTCGCGGGAAGCCATCGCACGCACCAAATCCGAACTGCCGCAAGCGGTTCCAGCGTCCGGCGTGGTGGTCCTCAACGTCGACGACCCCACCGTGGCGGCCATGGCCGAGGTGACCGCCGCCCGGGTGGTCAGGGTCAGCCGCGCCGAGCACACCGAGGCCGGCCCCAGCGACGTGTGGGCCGGGCCGGTGTCGCTGGACGAGTTGGCCCGGCCGGGGTTCACGCTGTATCACCGCCACGCCGGTGGGACACGACAGGCGCGGGTGCAACTCGGCGTCTCCGGCGATCACCAGGTCGGCAACGCGCTGTGCGCGGCCGCGGTTGCGCTGGAGTGCGGCGCGACGGTCGAGCAGGTGGTGGCCGCGCTCGCCGGGGCGGGCCCGGTGTCGCGGCACCGGATGCAGGTCAGCACCCGCGGCGATGGCGTCACGGTGATCGACGACGCCTACAACGCCAATCCCGATTCGATGCGGGCCGGGCTGCAGGCCCTGGCCTGGATCGCCCGCGGCGGGGCGGAACCGGGCGCCCCGGCCCGGCGCAGCTGGGCGGTGCTGGGCGAGATGGCCGAACTCGGCGACGACGCGATCGCCGAACATGATCGCATCGGCCGGCTGGCGGTGCGCTTAGATGTGTCTCGACTCGTTGTCGTGGGAACTGGGAGGTCGGTGAGCGCCATGCACCACGGTGCGGTCATGGAGGGTTCCTGGGGTTCGGCCGACAAGGGAGCCGTCAACGTGCCCGACGCCGAGGCGGCGCTTGAGCTCTTGCGGGCCGAGCTGCAGCCCGGTGACGTGGTGCTGGTCAAGGCATCCAACGCGGCCGGGCTGGGCGCACTCGCCGACGCGCTGGCCCGTGACGATCGCGAGGGCGGCGCAGCCGGACGACGCGGGTCGTCACCATTGGCCCGTGACGATCGCGAGGGCGGCGCAGCCGGACGAAGCGGGTCGGCACCATTGGCCCGTGACGACTCAGCCGGCGGGACCCGCCGATGAGACAGATCCTCATCGCCGTCGCCATCGCGCTGACCGTGTCGATCCTGTTGACCCCGGCGCTGATCCGGTTGTTCACCCGGCAAGGTTTCGGTCACCACACCCGCGAGGACGGCCCGCCCACCCACCACGCCAAGCGGGGCACGCCGTCGATGGGCGGGGTGGCGATCATCGCGGGCATCTGGGCCGGCTATCTGGGCACGCACCTGGCCGGGCTGGCCTTCGACGGCGAGGGCATCTCCGCGTCGGGGCTGCTGGTGCTGAGCCTGGCCACCGTGCTCGGCATCGTCGGATTCCTCGACGACCTGATCAAGATCCGCAGGTCGCGCAACTTGGGCCTGAACAAGACCGCCAAGACCATCGGGCAGGTCGCGGCCGCGGTGCTGTTCGGTGTGCTGGCGTTGGGATTCCGCAACGCCAACGGCCTGACGCCGGCCAGCGCCGACCTGTCCTACGTGCGCGAGATCGCCACCGTCACGCTGGCGCCCGGGCTGTTCGTGTTGTTCTGCGTGGTCGTCGTCAGCGCCTGGTCCAACGCGGTCAACTTCACCGACGGCCTGGACGGGCTGGCCGCCGGCAGCATGGCGATGGTCACCGCGGCCTACGTGCTGATCACGTTCTGGCAGTACCGCAATGCGTGCGTCACCGCGCCCGGGTTGGGCTGCTACAACGTGCGGGACCCGCTGGATTTGGCGATCGTCGCCGCCGCCACCGCGGGTGCCTGCATCGGCTTTCTGTGGTGGAATGCCGCGCCCGCCAAGATCTTCATGGGCGACACCGGATCGCTGGCCCTGGGCGGCATCATCGCCGGCATCTCGGTCACCAGCCGCACCGAGATCCTCGCCGTCGTGCTGGGCTCGCTGTTCGTCGCCGAGGTGAGCTCGGTTGTGTTGCAGATCTTGACCTTTCGCACCACCGGGCGACGGGTCTTCCGGATGGCGCCGTTTCACCACCATTTCGAGCTGGCGGGCTGGGCCGAGACCACCGTCATCATCCGGTTCTGGTTGCTCACCGCGATCGCCTGCGGCCTGGGCGTGGCCCTGTTCTACGGTGAGTGGCTGGCCGCGATCGGTGCCTGATGAGTGCTGCTGAGCCGGCCCTGGCCCCGCTGTCGCCGGGGGCGCCGGTGCTGGTGGCCGGCGGCGGGATCACCGGCAGGGCGGTGCTGGCGGCGCTGAGGAGATTCGGCGCGGCGCCGACCCTGTGCGACGACGACCCCGCCGCCTTGCGCGGATACGTGGACTCCGGAGTCGACACCGTCTCCACATCGGCGGCTGCCGAACGGATTTCGCGCTATGCCCTGGTGGTCACCAGCCCCGGGTTCGCGCCGACCGCACCGCTACCGCTGGCCGCCGCCGCGGCGGGGGTGCCCGTGTGGGGGGACGTGGAGCTTGCCTGGCGCCTCGACGCCGCCGGCCACTACGGGCCGCCGCGCCGCTGGCTGGTGGTCACGGGGACGAACGGCAAGACCACCACCACGTCGATGCTGCACGCCATGCTGACCGCGGCGGGCCGGCGAAGTCTGTTGTGCGGCAACATCGGGAGCCCGGTGCTCGACGTGCTCGACCAACCCGCCGAGCTGCTGGCCGTCGAGCTGTCCAGCTTCCAATTGCATTGGGCGCCCTCGCTGCGGCCGGAGGGGGGAGCGGTGCTCAACATCGCCGAAGACCACCTCGACTGGCACGGCACGCTGGCCGACTACGCCGCGGCCAAGGCCCGGGTGCTCGACGGCCGGGTGGCCGTCGTCGGGCTGGACGACAGCCGGGCCGCGGCGCTGCTAAGCACCGCCCGGGCGCCGGTGCGGGTCGGTTTCCGGCTGGGCGAGCCGGCCGCCGGGGAACTCGGTGTGCGCGGCGGCCAGCTCGTCGACCGCGCCTTCGCCGACGACCTTACCCTGCTGCCGGTCGACTCGATCCCGGTGCCCGGACCGGTCGGAGTGCTCGACGCCCTGGCCGCCGCCGCGCTGGCGCGCTGCGTGGATGTGCCTGCATCGCCCATCGCCGAGGCGATCGTCTCCTTCCGGGTGGGCCGGCACCGGGCCGAGGTGGTGGCCGTCGCCGACGGGATCACCTACGTCGACGACTCCAAGGCCACCAATCCCCACGCCGCCGAGGCCTCCGTGCTGGCCTATCCCCGCGTGGTGTGGATCGCCGGGGGGCTGCTGAAGGGCGCGTCGGTCGACGCCGAGGTGGCCAGGATGGCGTCCCGGCTGGTCGGCGCGGTGCTCATCGGCCGAGATCGGCGAGAGGTTGCAGAGGCGTTATCGCGACACGCGCCGGATGTCCCCGTCGTCCACGTTGTGACAGGCGAGGATGCTGGTATGGATGCGACGCCTGTGGTGTTTGGTGCCAATGTGACAAAAGTGAAACATTTGGGCGGGGATCTCGGCGCTGCGGTCATGAGCGCGGCGGTGGCCGTCGCCCGTGACCTGGCTAAGCCCGGTGACACCGTCCTGCTGGCACCGGCGGGAGCGTCGTTCGACCAATTCGCCGGGTACGCCGACCGGGGCGACGCGTTCGCGGCCGCGGTGCGCGCGGCCATCCGGTAGGGCGGGGCGTGGGTAACGCACTGACCCGGCTGCTGGGCCGGGGTAAGGACACCACCAAGACCGCCGAGCCGGCCGACGACGACGGCGCGGCGGCCGAAACCGGCGCGGTCCCGGACTGCGCGCCGGAGGCCGCCGACGAGCAGGACCAGCAGGCCACCGACGAGCCCACGAAGACGTCCAAGAAGGCGTCCAAGAAGGCCTCCACGAAGGCCTCCAAAAAGGAGTCCAAGAAGGGGCCGAAGGACAAGCCGAAGGACGGGAGCTCGCACAGCCGGTTCGGGGCCTGGCTCAGCCGGCCGATGACGTCGTTTCACCTGATCATCGCCATCGCGGGGCTGCTGACCACGCTGGGTCTGATCATGGTGCTCTCAGCGTCCGGGGTGCGCTCCTACGACGCCGACGGGTCGGCCTGGGTGATCTTCGGCAAGCAGGTGCTGTGGACGGTGATCGGGCTGATCGCCTGCTACGCCTCCCTGCGGATGTCGGTGCGGTTCATCCGGCGCGTCGCGTTCACCGGCTACGTCGTCACCGTCATCCTGCTGGTGCTGGTGCTGGTGCCCGGGATCGGCAACCTGGCCAACGGATCGCGTAAGTGGTTCGTCGTCGCCGGGTTTTCCATGCAGCCCTCCGAGCTGGCCAAGATCGCCTTCGCCATCTGGGGCGCGCACATGCTGGCGGCCCGCCGCCTGGACCGGGCCAGCCTGCGTGAGCTGTTGATCCCGCTAGTGCCGGCCGCGGTGATCGCGCTGGCGCTGATCGTGGCGCAGCCCGACCTCGGGCAGACGGTGTCGCTGGGCATCATCCTGCTGGCCCTGCTGTGGTACGCCGGCCTGCCGCTGCGGGTGTTCATCACCTCGCTGCTGGCGGTGTTCATGGCCGGCGCGGTGCTGGCGATGTCGGCCGGATACCGCTCCGACCGGGTGCGGTCCTGGATGAACCCGGAGAACGACCCGCAGGACACCGGCTATCAGGCCCGGCAGGCGAAATTCGCGCTGGCCCACGGCGGGATCTTCGGCGACGGGCTCGGGCAGGGCGTGGCGAAATGGAATTACCTGCCCAACGCGCACAACGACTTCATCTTCGCGATCATCGGCGAGGAGCTCGGCTTCATCGGCGCCTTCGGGCTGCTGGTGCTGTTCGGCCTGTTCGCCTACACCGGGATGCGGATCGCCCGCCGCTCGGCCGACCCGTTCCTGCGGCTGTTGACGGCCACCACCACGATGTGGGTGCTGGGCCAGGCGTTCATCAACATCGGTTACGTGATCGGCATCCTGCCGGTCACCGGCATTCAGCTGCCACTCATCTCCGCGGGTGGAACATCCACGGCGGCAACACTTTTCATGATCGGGATCATGGCCAACGCGGCCCGTCACGAGCCCGAGGCGGTGGCCGCGCTGCGCGCCGGCCGCGACGACAAGGTGAACCGGCTGCTGCGACTGCCGCTGCCCGAGCCGTATTCGCCGACGCGGCTGGAGGCGTTCCGCGATCGCAAGCGGACCGGCCCGCAGCAGGCCCCGAAATCGGCCCCGAAATCGGCCCCGAAATCGCGCCCGGCGCCGCGCAAGGGCGCCAAGCCGGCCGGGCGCAAGCCCACCCGCAACGCCGGCCGCAACGCCACCCGCAATGCCGGCTTCCATGCCGACGCGCCGCTGCCGCCCCCGCTGCCCCGCACGGCCGGCCGGGCGGGCCGCCAATCTGGGGGTAACACGCGCGCCCGGGCAAGGCATCATGGATCTGGCCAGCGCTATGCCAGTCTGGGAGCCAACTCCGGAGCAAACCCGGCAGCCAGTTCGCGCGCCGGCCAGCGTCAGCCACGGCGCGCACGGGCATTGGAAGGTCAGCGTTACGGGTGAACGACACGGTCAAGAAGCCGACCGGCGGGCGGGGGGACGATCCTCTGCCCGCCGGTGCCGCGTTGTCGGCCGTTGCACCTCATGAGCCGGTGTCGGTGGTGCTGGCCGGCGGCGGCACCGCCGGCCACGTCGAGCCGGCGATGGCCGTCGCCGACGCGCTGAAGGCCCTCGACCCAAATGTCCGGATCACCGTGCTGGGCACCGCACGCGGGCTGGAGACCCGGCTGGTGCCCGAGCGCGGCTATCACCTCGAGCTCATCACGCCGGTGCCGCTGCCGCGCAAGCCCACCGGCGACCTGGCCCGACTGCCGTCGCGGGTGTGGCGGGCGGTGCGCGAAACCCGGGCCGTGCTCCACGCCGTGGACGCCGACGTGGTGATCGGATTCGGCGGCTACGTGGCCCTGCCGGCCTACCTGGCCGCCCGCGGCGTCTCACCGCGCAAGCCCCGGGTGCCGGTGGTGATCCACGAGGCCAACGCCAGCGCCGGGCTGGCCAACCGGGTGGGCGCCCGCACCGCGCAGCGGGTCCTGTCCGCGGTGGCCGATTGCGGCCTGCCCGGCGCCGAGGTGGTCGGCGTCCCGGTGCGCGAGGCCATCACCTCGCTGGACCGCGCGGCGCTGCGCGCCGAGGCGCGCCGGCACTTCGGATTCGCCGACGACGCCCGGGTGTTGCTGGTGTTCGGCGGCTCGCAGGGCGCGGCCTCGCTGAACCGGGCGGTGTCCGGCGCCGCCGCGCAGCTGGCCGCCGCCGGCGTGTCCGTGCTGCATGCGCACGGCCCCAAAAACACGCTCGACCTGCGCGAACCGCAGCCCGGCGACCCGCCCTACGTGGCGGTGCCCTACCTGGACCGAATGGACCTGGCCTACGCGGCCGCCGACCTGGTGATCTGCCGGTCCGGAGCGATGACGGTCGCCGAGGTGTCGGCGGTGGGGTTGCCGGCCATCTACGTGCCGCTGCCGATCGGCAACGGCGAACAGCGGCTCAACGCGCTGCCGGTGGTCGACGCCGGCGGCGGCATGGTGGTCGCCGACGCCGACCTGACGCCGGAGTTGGTCGCCCGGGAGGTGGCCGGCCTGGTGGGCGACCCGCCGCGGCTGGCGGCGATGACGACGGCCGCCGCGCGGGTCGGGCATCCCGACGCCGCGCGCCGGGTCGCCCAGGCGGCGCTGGACATCGGCAGAACGGCGCGGCTCGGCCGCGGCGCGACCGGGGGCAGGCCGTGACCACCGACCAGCTGCCCGCCGAGCTGGAACGGGTGCACATGGTCGGCATCGGGGGAGCCGGCATGTCGGGCATCGCCCGCATCCTGCTCGACCGCGGCGGCCTGGTGTCCGGCTCGGACGCCAAGGAGTCGCGCGGCATCCACGCGCTGCGCGCCCGCGGCGCCCAGATCCGCATCGGGCACGACGCGTCGTCGCTGGATCTGCTGCCCGGCGGCCCCACCGCGGTGATCACCACCCACGCCGCCATCCCGAAAACCAACCCCGAACTCGTCGAGGCGCGGCGGCGCGGCATTCCGGTGATCCTGCGGCCGGCCGTGCTGGCCAAGCTGATGGACGGCCGCACCACCCTGATGGTGACTGGCACGCACGGCAAGACGACGACGACCTCGATGCTGATCGTCGCGCTGCAGCACTGCGGGCGCGACCCGTCCTTCGCGGTCGGCGGCGAGATGGGGGAGGCCGGGACCAACGCCCACCACGGCAGCGGCGACTGCTTCGTCGCCGAGGCCGACGAAAGCGACGGCTCGCTGCTGGAGTACACGCCCGACGTCGCGGTGGTCACCAACATCGAGACCGACCACCTGGACTTCTACGGCAGCGCCGACGCCTACGTCGCGGTGTTCGACGCGTTCGTGGAGCGGCTGGCCCCCGGCGGCGCGCTGGTGGTGTGTGTCGACGACCCGGGCGCGGCCGCGCTGGCCCGGCGCACCGCCGAACTTGGAATTCGGGTGCTGCGCTACGGATCCGGGTCGCACGGCCAAGCCCCGTCCGGCGAACCGCTGGCCGCCACCCTGGTGTCCTGGCAGCAGCAGGGTACCGAGGCGGTCGCCCAGATCCGGCTGGCCGGCGAGCAGCAACACCCGCTGGTGATGCGGCTCTCGGTGCCGGGGCGGCACATGGCGCTCAACGCGCTGGGCGCGCTGCTCGCGGCGATCGAGATCGGCGCGCCGACCGAGGCGGTGCTGGACGGGCTGGCCGGCTTCGAGGGGTGCGCCGCCGCTTCGAACTGGTCGGCACCGCCGGTGGGTCGGCCCCCAGCTCGACGGTGCGGGTGTTCGACGACTACGCCCATCACCCCACCGAGATCGCCGCCACGCTGGCGGCGGTGCGCACCCTGCTCGAACAGAGCGGCGGTGGTCGCAGCATCGCGGTGTTCCAGCCCCATTTATATTCGCGCACAAAGGCTTTCGCCGAGGAGTTCGGTCACGCCCTGGACGCCGCGGACGAGGTTTTCGTGCTGGACGTCTACGGCGCGCGCGAACAGCCGCTGGCTGGTGTCAGCGGAGCCAGCGTCGCCGAGCACGTCAGCGTGCCGGTGCGCTACCTGCCGGACTTCTCCGCGGCCGCCGAGCAGGTCGCCGCGGCCGCCGCGCCCGGCGATGTCATCGTCACCATGGGGGCCGGCGACGTCACGCTGCTGGGCCCCGAGATCGTCACCGCGCTGCGGGTGCGGGCCAACCGCGGTGCGCCGGGGGCGTTGCGATGACGCAGCCGGACCCCGAACCGACCGGGTCGGGCCCGGCCGACGTGGTGGGCGAGGCGGTCACCGAACCGCTGTTCGTCGGCACCGGCCCGCAGCAGCGCGCCGATGGCGGGGCGGAGCAGGCCGAGGTGGAGGGGCCGCGCCGGCGGGCCCGCCGCGAGCGAGCCGAACGCCGCGCCGCGCAGGCCCGGGCCATGGCCATCGAGGAGGCGCGCCGCGAGGCCAAGCGCAGGGCCGCCGGGCGGCCGGTCAACCAGCCCAAACCCGTTGCACGCGGCGTGGTTCGGGGCCTGAAGATGTTGATGGTGACCATCCTGCTGGTGATCGTCGGGATCGGTCTGGCCCTGGTCCTCTACTTCACGCCGGCGATGTCGGCGCGCAACATCGTCGTCGTCGGCACCGGCGTGGTGACCCGGGAGGAAGTGCTGGACGCGGCGCGGGTGCGGCTGGGCACGCCGCTGCTGCAGATCGACACCGGCCAGGTCGCCGACCGGGTGGCGGCGATCCGGCGGGTGGCCAGCGCACGAGTGCAGCGCCAGTACCCGTCCGCGCTGCGGATCACCATCGTCGAGCGCATCCCGGTGGCGGTCAAAGACTTTCCTGACGGGCCGCACCTGTTCGACCGCGACGGCGTGGACTTCGCGACCGGGCCGCCGCCGCCGGCGCTGCCCTACCTCGACGTCGCCGACCCGGGGCCCAACGACCCGGCGACCAAGGCCGCCCTGCAGGTGCTGACCGCGCTGCGGCCCGAGGTCGAGGGTCAGGTGGGCCGGATCGCGGCGCCCTCGGTGGCGTCGATCACCCTGACCCTGGGCGACGGCCGGGTGGTGATCTGGGGGACCACCGACCGCACCGACGAGAAGGCCGAGAAGCTGGCGGCGCTGCTGACCCAGCCGGGCAAGACCTACGACGTGTCCAGCCCCGACCTGCCGACGGTGAAGTAGCGATGTTCGTCACGCCCGCGCTGCCGGGATCCACCATACCCAGCGCTCACCGCCGCCGCGGTGGGAAAAATGCCCAAAATTTGCGGGACGCGCGTCGGCGCGCCTGCCGGGTTAGCGCGCGCCGTGCCCATACCGTTCTGGTTGCGCGGAACTACTTGACATAACTCTAACTCTATGGTTGAGGTTGAGGGTTTGCCGGGAGGGCCGCCGACGTCCGGAGGAGCCCACCGCCGGGAGAGCAGCCAAGCCCATCAGGGAGGAAGACGAATGATGACCCCCCCGCACAACTACCTGGCCGTCATCAAGGTCGTGGGTATCGGTGGCGGCGGCGTCAACGCCGTCAACCGGATGATCGAACAGGGACTCAAGGGCGTGGAGTTCATCGCGATCAACACCGACGCGCAAGCGCTGTTGATGAGCGATGCCGACGTCAAGCTCGACGTCGGGCGCGACTCCACCCGTGGACTGGGCGCCGGCGCGGACCCCGAGGTCGGCCGCAAGGCCGCCGAGGACGCCAAGGACGAGATCGAGGAGCTGCTGCGCGGCGCCGACATGGTGTTCGTCACCGCCGGCGAGGGCGGCGGCACCGGGACCGGCGGGGCGCCCGTCGTCGCCAGCATCGCGCGCAAGCTCGGCGCTTTGACCGTGGGCGTGGTCACCCGGCCGTTCTCGTTCGAGGGCAAGCGGCGCAGCAACCAGGCCGAGGCGGGCATCAACGCGCTGCGGGAGAGCTGCGACACCCTGATCGTCATCCCCAACGACCGGCTGCTGCAGATGGGCGACGCGGCCGTGTCGCTGATGGACGCCTTCCGCAGCGCCGACGAGGTGCTGCTCAACGGTGTGCAGGGCATCACCGACCTGATCACCACGCCGGGGCTGATCAACGTCGACTTCGCCGACGTCAAGGGCATCATGTCCGGCGCGGGCACCGCGCTGATGGGCATCGGCTCGGCCCGCGGCGAGGGCCGCTCGCTCAAGGCCGCCGAGATCGCCATCAACTCGCCGCTGCTGGAGGCCTCGATGGAGGGTGCGCAGGGCGTGCTGATGTCCATCGCCGGCGGCAGCGACCTGGGGCTGTTCGAGATCAACGAGGCGGCCTCGCTGGTGCAGGACGCCGCCCACCAGGACGCCAACATCATCTTCGGCACCGTGATCGACGATTCGCTGGGCGACGAGGTGCGGGTCACGGTCATCGCGGCCGGCTTCGACGCCGCCGGGCCGGGGCGCAAGCCGGTGATCGGCGGCAGCGCCGACAAGGGGGAGAAGACCGGCGGCGCGCACCGGATCGAGTCGGCCAAGGCGGGCAAGCTCACCTCGACGTTGTTCGAGCCGGTCGACGCGGTCAGCGTGCCGATCCACACCAACGGCTCGACGCTGAATATCGGCGGCGAGGACGACGACGTGGATGTGCCGCCTTTCATGCGCCGCTGAGGCCATGGACTCGACCCGCCTGGCGGACAAGCGCTTTGCGGATACTGGTCACGTGAGCGTTCGCATCCGCCGGGTGACGACCACCCGCGCCGGTGGTGTCTCCAAGCCCCCGTTCGACAGTTTCAACCTGGGCGACCACGTCGGCGACGACCCGGCGGCGGTAGCCGCCAACCGGGCCCGGCTGGCGGCCGCCCTCGGGCTCAAGCCCGACCGCGTGGTGTGGATGAACCAGGTGCACGGCGACCGGGTCGAGGTGGTCCACGGGCCCCGCGACGGCGCGGTGGACGCGACCGACGCGCTGGTCACCGGCACCGCGCGGCTGGCGCTGGCCGTGGTGACCGCCGACTGCGTTCCGGTGCTGCTGGCCGACGCCCGCGCCGGGGTGGCCGCGGCCGTGCACGCCGGTCGGGTCGGGGCCCAGCGCGGCGTGGTGGTGCGCACGGTGGAGGCGATGCGGGCGCTGGGCGCGCAACCCGCCGACATGTCGGCCCTGCTCGGCCCGGCGGTCAGCGGCGCCAACTACGAAGTGCCGGCGGCAATGGCCGACGAGGTCGAGGCGGCGCTGCCGGGCAGCCGCACCACCACCGCGGCCGGAACGCCCGGACTGGATCTGCGGGCCGGAATCGCTTGCCAGCTAAGGGAATTGGGTGTCACCGCAATCGACATCGATCCGCGGTGCACGGTGGCGGACCCGGCATTGTTCAGTCATCGCCGCGACGCGCCGACCGGACGGTTGGCCTCCCTGATCTGGATGGAGTGACGGCGATGACGGCAGGAACACCGGCCCCGGACAGCGCCGGCGACCGCGAAACGGAATTGACGCACGCCCTGGCGGCGGTGCGCTCGCGGCTGGCGGCGGCCGCCGAGGCGGCGGGCCGCAATGTCGCGGAAATCGAAGTGCTGCCGGTCACCAAATTCTTCCCGGCGACCGATGTCGTGACGTTGTCTCGATTGGGTTGTCGCGCCGTCGGCGAATCGCGCGACCAGGAAGCGACGGCGAAGGTGGCCGAAGTCACGCGCCTGTTGGCGACGTCCGCGCGGACGAATGTGGCGATTCCGCGCTGGCACATGGTGGGCCACATCCAGCGGAACAAGGCCCGGTCGGTGGCCCGCTGGGCGCACACCGCGCACTCGGTCGACAGCACCCACCTGGTGTCCGCGCTCGACCGGGGAGTGGCGGCGGCCCTGGCCGACGGCGGCCGCACCGACCCGATGCGGGTGTACGTCCAGGTCAGCCTCGACGGCGACGAGTCGCGCGGCGGCGTGGACATCTCCCGGCCCGGGGCCGTCGACGAGGTGTGCGCGCAGGTCGCGGCGGCGAACAACCTGGACCTGGTCGGCTTGATGGCCATCCCGCCGCTGAACTTCGACCCCGACGAGGCGTTTGACCGGCTGCAATCCGAGCATCGGCGGGTGCTCGAGACGCATCGCAACGCGGTGGGGCTGTCCGCCGGCATGTCCGACGACTTCGAAATTGCCGTCAAACACGGTTCGACATGTGTGCGTGTCGGTACCGCGCTATTGGGCCGTCGCCCGTTACCGTCACCGTAAGTAGTCACTGCAGTAACAGCTTCATCACTAACACCAGCAATCTCAGGGGCTAGAAGGGTCAACGCAATGAGCACACTGCACAAAGTCAAGGCGTATTTCGGGATGGCCCCAATGGACGACTACGAAGACGAGTACTACGACGACCGCGCGCCGTCCCGCGGTTTCCCGCGGCCGCGATTCGACGACGGGTACGGCCGCTACGACGGTGACGACTACGACGACCCGCGCCGCGAGCCGGCCGACTACCCACCGCCCGCCGGCTACCGCGGCGGCTACGCCGAGGAGTCGCGCTACGGCGCCGTCCACCCGCGCGAGTTCGAGCGCCCCGAGATGGGCCGGCCGCGGTTCGGCTCCTGGCTGCGCAACTCCACCCGCGGCGCGCTGGCGATGGACCCGCGCCGGATGGCCATGATGTTCGAAGAGGGCCACCCGCTGTCGAAGATCACCACGCTGCGGCCCAAGGACTACAGCGAGGCCCGCACCATCGGCGAGCGGTTCCGCGACGGCACCCCGGTCATCATGGACCTGGTCTCGATGGACAACGCCGACGCCAAGCGGCTCGTCGACTTCGCGGCCGGGCTGGCGTTCGCGCTGCGCGGCTCCTTCGACAAGGTCGCCACCAAGGTGTTCCTGCTCTCACCCGCCGACGTCGACGTGTCGCCGGAGGAGCGCCGCCGGATCGCCGAAACCGGTTTCTACGCATACCAATAACCTCGACCGCCCGGCGCCGCCGCCGGCGGCGCGATGCCCCGTCGGACCAGGTGAGATGGGGCATCGCGCCCGGAGTCGGTAGGCTGGCAGGCGCCGCGCAGGTCCGCGGCGCTTGGCTCTCATCCGCCAGGTCATCGGCAAGGTCATCGGTAAGGTCGGGGCACTTCAGTTGGTGTTGTTCTTTCAGATCCTCGGGTTTGCGCTGTTCATCTTCTGGCTGCTGCTCATCGCCCGGGTCGTCGTCGAATTCATCCGCTCGTTCAGCCGGGACTGGCATCCCACCGGGATCACCGTGGTGGTGCTGGAGATCATCATGTCGATCACCGATCCGCCGGTGAAGCTGCTGCGCCGGCTGATCCCGCAACTGACCATCGGAGCGGTTCGCTTCGACCTGTCGATCATGGTGCTGCTGCTGGTCGCGTTCATCGGGATGCAGTTGGCGTTCGGCGCGGCGGCCTGATCCGGTCCTGATCCGATCCTGATCCGGCTTGTCCCGCGCGGCGCCGTTCAGCGGGGGTGACGTGGGGCCGGATTCCGGCCCGGAGACGGTTCGGCCACGTTTTAGCGTCGGTTTGGTTCCGCCGATTTAAAAATTCTAAGGTTTCGGATTTTATTGGCCTCACTGTTTGAAATTGGTTCTTATTTATTGGGCTAATCGGCGACCGTCGCGCCTGGTGTGACAGGATGGACGGCAGTTGCACGACGGCTACCACTGCGTTCTACACTTTCCAGAACGTTCGACAGGAACTTGAGGGGACGAAACAATGCCGCTTACACCAGCCGACGTCCACAATGTGGCGTTCAGTAAGCCACCGATCGGCAAGCGGGGCTACAACGAAGACGAGGTGGATGCCTTCCTCGATCTGGTGGAAGCCGAGCTGACGCGACTCATCGAAGAGAACAGCGACCTGCGGCAACGGATCGAAGAGCTGGACCAGGAGCTCGCCGCCGGTGGCGGTGCCGCCGCGCCGGCCGCCGCCGCGCCCACTCAGGCCATTCCTGTCGCCGAGCCCGAGCCGGTCAAGGCCGCGCCGGCCGCCGCCGTCAGCAACGAGGAGCAGGCCATCAAGGCCGCGCGGGTGCTGAGCCTGGCCCAGGACACCGCCGACCGGCTGACCAGCACGGCGCAGGCCGAGTCGGAGAAGATGCTGGCCGACGCGCGGGCCAACGCCGACCAGATCCTCAGCGAGGCCCGCAGCACCGCCGAGACCACGGTCGCCGAGGCCCGGCAGCGCGCCGACGCGATGCTGGCCGACGCGCAGGCCCGCTCGGAGGCCCAGTTGCGTCAGGCCCAGGAGAAGGCCGACGCCCTGCAGGCCGACGCCGAACGCAAGCATTCCGAGATCATGGGCACCATCAACCAGCAGCGCACGGTGCTGGAAGGCCGCCTCGAGCAGCTGCGCACCTTCGAACGCGAATACCGCACCCGGCTCAAGACCTACCTGGAGTCCCAGCTGGAGGAGCTCGGCCAGCGCGGCTCGGCCGCGCCGGTGGATTCCAGCGCGGATGCGGGCGGGTTCGACCAGTTCAACCGGGGCAACAACTAGCCGCTGACTGGGCTCTGAGTCGTGCCGGTCACGCGCCGAGCTTCGGGGTTGGCACACTAGGTCTGAAACAAGGTCTGCAAGACCGCGGTCCCGCTCGTCGCCTGGAGGATGACTGATGCTCATCATTGCGCTGGTATTGGCCCTGATCGGGCTTGTCGCGTTGGTGTTCGCGGTCGTCACCAGCAACGAGCTGGTCGCCTGGGTGTGCATCGCCGCCAGCGTGGTGGGCGTGGTGCTGTTGATCCTCGACGCGCTGCGGGAGCGCCAGCAGCGCGACCTGGGCGGTGACGAGGCCCACGAGGACGCTGACGAGGACGCGGACGAGGCGGGCGCCGACGAGGACGACTTCGTCGACTATCCCGAGGACGCGCCCACCCAAAGCAGCGCAGACGCCGACGCCACCGAAAGCACCGAAGCCACCGAGCCGTCCGATCAGTCAGGGCAGGCCGGGCGGTCCGAGGAATCCGCCGTCCCGGCCGACGGCCGCGGCGACGAGGCCACGCACTGACGTTCCGCGCGCTCAGCCGGTCGGTGTGGCCAGCAGCTCACGCACCTCGTCGTCGCTGACCTGGTGAAAGTCGCCGTACACCTGCCCGACGGCCTCGAATCCCGGCGGCGTGCTCAGGCACACCACCTCGTCGGCCTCGCGGCCCAGCTCGCGGCAGGCCGACTCCGGTCCCACCGGCACGGCCACGACTATCGATCTGGGTGTCGCGCCGGTCGGGCCGGACCTCAACGCGCGCACCGCGGCCAGCATGCTGGCGCCGGTGGCGATCCCGTCGTCGACCAGGATCACGACCTTGTCCCGCAGGTCGGCCATCGGGCGATCGCCCCGGTACGCGTGCTCGCGCCGCGCCAGTTCGGCCGTCTCGCTGTCGATCACCGCGCGCACCTGCTCGTCGGTGATGCGCAGGCTGCTCACCACGTCGTCGTTCATCACCACGCCGCCGCCGCTGGCCAGGGCGCCCATCGCCAGCTCCGACCAGTTCGGCACCCCGAGCTTGCGCACCAAAAACACGTCCAGCGGGGCGTGCAGCGCCGCGGCGATCTCCCAGGCCACCGGCAGGCCGCCGCGGGCCAGCCCGAACACCAGCACGTCGCCGCGGTCGCGGTAGCCCATCAGCTCCCCGGCCAGCGCGCGCCCGGCCTCACGGCGGTCGCGAAAACTGCGCATCGCCGTTCGCCGGAGAAAGCCGTTCGGTCGGTTCATCGGTGGTGTCCCAAAGGTGTCTTCCAAGCCTACTGGCAGCTACGCCCGCGCATCGGCGAGCCGGCCTCGCTGCCGTCGTTCCAGGGGATGGCGCCGCCGGCCGGCAACACGTCGACCCGGCGACCGGACAGGTCGTGGCGCACCCGGACGTTCCGGTCGTCGAGTCGGATGTCGCATTCGCCGGGGCCGTCGCGAAGGGTGTTGTGCAGCTTGGTGTTTCGTAGCATCACCCACTTGTCGAGCTTGTTGTCGGCCATGGGGATAACGCTTTCGGATGTCGCCTGCTCGGCCGGTTACCCGATCGGCCGGCCCTCACACGCGCAGGGTGCATCGGCAGCGAGAAAGCTCTGGAACAAGACGAAAAACATGTGTGATCGCGGCGTCGCCGCTCAACGCACTCCATCGGCTCGCTCGCCTCAGTGGTGTGTCCGAGGGGGGACTTGTCCGCCTACGACACGAGTTGAGGTCTTCCAGCTGAGCCGTTGATCCTGACGAGTCATTATTCTGCCGACGCCGCGCTGGCAACTACTGACGAACGAATCAGTGCAAGCTTGTGCTGCTCCAAAGTGAGGTTCAGCGGTCAGTGGCCTAGCGCTCCGCTGAGTAGCTCGGCGGCGAGGTGGATGTCATCGAGACGTAAATCGGCGCCTTCGGGGATTGCGTTGATCAGTGATAGCGATCGGTCGGCACGCGCGTCGAGGCAGAACTCCACGTGTTGTGCGATGTCCCGCGCGAGCTGGGACTCAGCCAGTGAAAGCTGCTCTCGCACTGTGGGTCCCGATTGTTGATCCAAAGTGAGTCGGACGATGTCAAGCAAGTCCGTGCCTTCCTTGGCTTTGCCGCGATCGAAGGTCGCTTGAAGTTTCATGGCGATCAGCGGGCCGGGCTCGGCAACTGCAACCGCGATATCAGGCTGTCCGTGCACACCCATGATGACCGGAGTCGCGGTGGCAGCAGCCCAGGCGTGCGACAGCACGAAGAGCCGGCCGGTGGGATCGTCGGGCAGCGGGTGCAAATCGGCGTCGGCCACTTCCAAGACGTCAACGATCACTTTTCCGGCCGCAGTCGTGACCAGCGCCGCGTTGCGTCCTTCGACCGGCTCGCTCTTCGCTATCAGCAGTTCGAGCTGAGGGGCTTGATGGTCGTTGCGGCGGTTGACGATGTCGAGGTCGCTGGTGGCACGATGCGGGGTGCTGAGACGGCATATCACAGCCAGACCTCCGATCACCGTCACAGGCTGGCCAGTCAGGGTCTGGGTAGTGCGGATTGCGTCCGCCAGTGCCGACATTTGGGCGCCCAGCAGCTCTACCCGAGGGGTCTGAAGCTGTTTACCAGACACGAGACCACGGCTCTGGGGGAGTCCAGCTATCCAGTATCTCGCGCCCTCGACCTGGGTCCTGGGCCAGGTCGAGAGCCACGAATAGGGGGCGGGTCATGGGCCAGTACTCACTGTTCCCGTTGCCGGGAAAATCCACTGGATCTTGCCGGTATATGCAAACCAGGGGCGTGGGTGCAACACGCACGACGGCTGTGGGCGTGATGTGCTCGCGCGCGGGTGCGAGCAGTTTGGCTGCGCGGCGCATCACCTGCTGGTCGGGAACGTAGAGCACCGGTGGATGGTTTGATCTGATCGCGATCGGCGCGCCGTATACGGCGGCCGCGCGCGAATCGCTGAGCGCCCATCCCGGCTTGTCGAAGTCGTCGAGATTCACCCGCAGTGCATTAAGCAGGCCACCCTCTCGCGGCTCATTTGCGACGGCGAAGTCGGTGGGCTTCCACCGTGACGCTAACTCCCAGAAGAGCTCTGGTGTTCTAGGGTGCCCGGCCGGAGTGATCAGGTTGGCGTCGCGGAACGCGGCAATCGTGTCGGATACCGAGCTGGGGGCGCGGTCGATCTGCGTGGCGAGGGGACGAATGGAGACCACGCGGTCGGGTGTGAGCAGCATGGCTGACGCTAATTCGATGCCAACTTGACCGGCGAACGGTTCGCGCCGGCGTGGCGCGCGCATGGCAGCCGGCACGTTCGCGTCTACCAGCAGTCCATTGGCGGCGAGCCGTAGGTGGCCGCGAGTGTCCAACCAGCTCCAGCCGGCAGCGCGGAGCTCTTCGCGCGCATCGGCCGTAATGCGGTTGGCTACGACCACGCCGACGGTGTTCGCGCGCAGTTGGTGACTCCACAGTTGCAGCTGGTCCCGCAGGCCCTTTGTGGTCATTAGTGACGAGGTTTTGACCTCGACGAGCAGCTGGCGGTTGTCGGGCAAGACGAGGACCCCGTCCGCGTGCAGATCGTTCGCTTCGTTCGCGCGCACGAACTTGAGCCCCACCGCGGCCACGGCGTCGGCGAGTTCGTCGACAGCGTTCATCTCGGTGCGGAGCGATCCTGTCATGGGTAGATCCTCGCATGCTTTCGGTGTTCGGTCTATACCGAACACCGAACGGCGTCTTCAGTGGATGCTTGTCGGTCACGTGTCTCGCGGAATGCCGGTTCGCTCAGTTGACGCCGGCGTGCTGTACGTAGGAGCGGCACGCTGCGGGTCTTCGCACTTCGGGTCGATGTGCGCCGATCAATGCTTGCCGCAGCGCTTTCGCGTCATAGATGGGCGATCTCAGTTGGCGTGGCGACGCCATACTCGCCGCCTGGATGCCGGAAAGAGTCCTCGGCACGCGACTGCTCGGCGACAGCACGAAACGACTCGTCATCCCTGCTTAGGATGTGCAACTCGCTGATTACCGGCAAGAGGCCGCAAGGTTCGTGGGCGCATCGCACCATCATCGACCCCGCCGTCGGCGACAACGAGTTTGACGCCGACTTCATGCTCGATATGAGCGAGAACCCGGACTGGGCCGACAACCCCAAGGCCTGCATCGGTGAGGTCCACGCCGCCCTTCACCGGCACAGCACCTACGGCACCATGCCGCACTCACGGAAGTGCCGCTGCGTGCGGCTCGTCTACGCCAACTCCATGCACACCTGACGACCAATTTCTGATCGACCCCGGCCTCGTAGGTGGTCTCCTTATGCCGTTGGGGATTCAATGATGCGGCAGACGGTGGCAGCGCGTCCGCGGCGTTGATCGCTGCGGGCGGTTTGTAGCGCGGTGGTCAGGGTGGTGCGTAGGGCGCGTAGGTCGGCGATGGCGCGGTCGATGTCGCGAATGTGCTTGTCGAGCAGGGCGGTGACCTGCTCACAGGGCGCCGTGCCGTGGCGATGCAGGTCGAGGATGTCTTTGATCTCCGACAACGTCAGGCCGAGGGTCCGGGCCCGAAGAATGAACCGCAGGATCGCGATGTCGTGGTCGCTGAACAGCCGGTAGCCGGCTTGGGTGCGCTCAGCAGGCGGCAGCAGGCCCTTGGCTTCCCAGATCCGGATGGCCTTGGCGGACACGCCAATGGCTTTGGCGGCGTCACCGATGGTGTGCGTCACTAGGGTCCGTTCACGGACGGCGGCCGCTATCGATGACCCTTCCCAGCTGCGAGGTTCAAGCGTAGCCGTGCGAGTCCCGGATGCAGCTGCCTCACTCATTGGTCGTTAGGGGCGCGGTGCCGACGAGTCCGTTTCCCCTTCCTCCTATTCCAGCTGAATTGCAAGAGTGGTCCGGCGACGCCGCGCTCCGTCGCGAACGGCAACGTCGACGGTGACTCCAACGGTAGGGGTTGCCCCAGGGGCAAGGTCAAGGGTACGCCGCGGCAGCCTCTCACGGTGCGAGCCTGACAAAGCCCGGAGGCATGGGTCGCGCCGGCGACGGCTCCACCGGACCGCCACCGGCGTTGCCACCACTGCCTCCGCCGCCGATGCCGCCACCGCCGTTGCCACCGCCGCCGGCAGGGCCCCCCGGAGGAGCATCGGCAGGGGGCTCCACCTCTTGCGGTTGCGGCGGCGATTGTTTTGGTGGCGGCGGTGCGGCTATCGGCGGGGGCGGTGCCAGGATATGCGCCGTCGGGGGCGGTGGCGCCGGAATCTGCGGCGGGTTCGGTAGGAGGGGATCCCCCGCGGGAACCGCTCCGATCAGTGAGGCGAGCATTGTGCGGCCCGCCGCCGGCATATTGGTCATGTCCAACCCCGGCGGCGTGTCCCGCAGATCGCTTCCTGAGGTGACTGTGTCATGCGCGTACGCGGCGAGCCGGTGCGTCGGTTGCCTCGATCCCGGCGCGCGATTAGCCATGATGGAAGCTATCTTGCCCCGGTGGTACGGGCAGTAGATCTCCACTGCCGCGGTAATGAATCGGGCCTCGGTGCGCGCGAGGCGGCCGGGAGCGTATAGGCGCTCGGGCGGGTCGATGCGATACGCGTTGTTCACCATCTCGTCGACTAAGGCATCCACCGGCATGCCGCCATCGAGTTTGCGACAGACTTTATGGGCTGTGGCGATGAGGCTCGGAACGTTCTTGAGGGCGGGGATTTCTGCTTTATCGAGCAGTGCCAGAAACTGGTCGTCCTGGTTTGGGTCGGCCGCTGCTGCGCCGCCGCTCAGAATTGCGGCGCCGGTTAGCACCACGATGGCGGTGACCAGGGCACCGGCGTGGCTAGTGGTGCCGGTGAACATGGTAGGGGTTTCCATTCTGCTAGGGTTCCCACGGCGTCGCGGGCGGGCGATGCCGTGGTCGGTCTTGTGACGTGAGCCGTTGCGTCGCAGAATGTTTCGCTACGGCGCTGGTGCTCGAAGGATCGGTGTGAAGTGATGGACTATGTAGCGAATCGATGAATCTGCTTACGGCGTTGGTGGGTGCGCCGCATCAGTGGCCTACGGGGACCACGAGGCCTAATTACGTTGTCGCTCAGCTCATGTTCGCCTCCTTCGCGTGACTACGGTGGAGGCATCACCGCCGGTGACTCCAACGGTAGGGATTGCCTCAAGGGCAAGGTCAAGGCGCAGTGCCGTAATTCTTTGCCGCCCGCCCGCCCGCCCGCCCGCGTCGCGGGCCGTCGGCTTTCGTTCAACCGCACTGAAATTGCGTAAGAAAGTGCGTTTCAACGTCTTTCGTTACGGCGCACGTACGAACGATGGGGTCCAGTTAGGACCCGCGTGAGCTCGATGAATCCAGCCTCGGCGCCGGTGTGGCCTAACCCTTGACCTTGCCCCGGGGGCAACCCATACCTTGGGGTTGCTCGTCGGCTAACGCGAAGCGACGGGAGAGCGTGCGAGATGAAGGCGGCGCCCCACCTGGTGAGTTTTGCGGCGTACGAAGTTGCGCCCCCGCCGCGGCGGACTGACAAGGCCAGGATCACTGATGCTGACCGTTGATCCTGACCGGGATGTTGGGTTGACCGTTGTATCCGCCGCTGCGGGGCGGATGCATGTGTCCGCCAACGGGTTTCGTATCTACACGGTCCCGGCCGTCGCGATCGAGGATGCGGTCGGCAGCTGAGCGGTGTGCGTGCCGTGCGTGTCTATCCGCGAACGGCATCCGTTGTGATCCGGTATTCGCCCGCTGCCTGCGACACCGCTGCCGTCTTGTCGGCGATCACCGATGCACAGCACACCCCCGCCGCGTCGGTGCCCGCGCATGCCCCCCGCTCGGCTGATTTCGGCAACGGCGGCATAGTGGACAAAGTCACCGGCGGGATAGGGCGAACGCAATTACGCCTGCGCCATGGAGTGCCAGACCATCCGCCGGAGATCGAGCGGCGGCTGGAAGCTTCGAAGAAGATCGATACGGTCGTGTTTGACAAGACCGGCACCCGCACCCGCGCCCAGATACAGCTCGCCGATGAAACGCCATAGCATTAAATCCACGGGGTGGCCCTAGCACGGGCGCTGATTCACCTATGCATCAGAGGTCGAATAATCCAGTGCAGTTGAACCGTCGGACTCGATGAATCCGACCTCGGCGCTGGTGCGACCTAACCCTTGACCTTGCCCTTGGGGCAACCCTTACCTTGGGGGTGGCCCGTCAGCTGACGCGACCCGCGCCGCCGAGGCGTGAGCCATGCCGGGGCAACGATTGCGAAGGGAGCGTGCGAGATGGCATTGCATGGGTTTTTGGTGAAGGCGGCGCCCCACGTGTTGACCTTCGCCGCGTATGAGGCGCTACACCGAGTGGTGGCGAAGGCTCCGTGGCGGGAGGCAACGGTTTCCGCAATGGCCTGTGGTGTTCGCGGCGTGCGCACGGCTGAGGAGAAGGCCGAGCGGGCTCGATTGACGGCCGCCGACATGTTCGCCGAGGCGATAGAGCGCAGCGGGGAGAAAGCTCCGCTGTCAGCGGTGGCGGACGAGGAAGTTGCGCCCCAGCCGCGGCGGACTCGGAAGACTAGGACCACTGATGCTGACAATTGATGCTCAGCGAGATGTGGGCCCGACCGTTGCGTCCGACGCGGCAGGACGGATGCGTATACACACCAACGGCTTTCGTATGGACGAAGGCCGGGCCGTCGCAATCGAGGAGACGGTCGGCAACCTATCTGGTGTACGCACCGTGCGTGTGTATCCGCGCACGGCATCCGTTGTGATCCGATATTGGCCCGAGCGATGCGACACCGGCGCCGTCTTGTCGGCGATCACCGAGGTGGAGCGCAGCCCTGCCGCTTCGGAGCCGGCGCCTGTTTCGCGGTCGGCTGATATCGGCAATGGCGGCATCGTGGGGAAGGTCGTCGGCGGGATCGGGCGGATGCTGCTGGGCCTGCACAGTGACGAGTCAGAAGCTCCGCCGGAGATCGAGAGGCTACGAGAGGCGCTGAAAGGTATCGGCTATCACCTCGCGCCGGTTACCGAGGGTCAGCCCTCGCCGCGCGAGGAGGCCCAGCGTGGGATTCGGGCCTGGTTGCGGCGGGTCTGGTTGGCCTGGCCGCTGGGGCTGCTGGCGTCTGGCTTGACGATGTTCTTCGCCGCGTCCCCGTGGGCGGGGTGGTTGGCCTTCGCCGCGACGCTGCCCGTCCAATTCATAGCCGGGTGGCCGTTCCTGTTGGGGGCGGCCCAACGGGCGCGGGAGAAAACCGCGAACATGGACACGCTGATCACACTCGGCACGTTGACCGCGTTCATCTACTCCACCTATCAGCTCCTCGTTGGCGGGCCGCTGTTCTTCGACACCTCGGCGCTGATCATCGCGTTCGTGGTGCTGGGCCGCTATTTCGAAGCCAAAGCCCACGGCAAGACGCTCGAGGCCATCAGCAAGCTGTTGGAAATGGGCGCCAAAGAAGCCCGGCTGCTGGTCGACGGCCAGGAGCTCCTTGTGCCAATCGATCAGGTGCAAGTAGGAGACCTGCTGCGGGTGCGGCCGGGGGAGAAGATCCCGGTCGACGGCGAGGTCGTCGACGGGCGTGCCGGCGTTGATGAGTCGATGCTGACCGGCGAGTCCGTCCCGGTCGAAAAAACGGTGGGCGACCATGTTGCCGGGGCCACCGTCAACACCGACGGGCTGCTGACCATCCGCGCTACCGCCGTAGGGACCGACACCGCGCTGGCGCAGATCGTGCGACTGGTCGAACAGGCCCAGGGCGGCAAGGCCCCGGTGCAGCGCTTGGCCGATCGGGTCTCGGCGGTGTTCGTGCCAGCTGTCCTCGGCGTGGCCGTGGCGACGTTTGCGGGCTGGACGCTGTTCGCCGCCAACCCGGTCGCCGGCATGACGGCGGCGGTCGCGGTGCTGATCATCGCGTGCCCGTGTGCGCTGGGCCTGGCCACCCCCACCGCGATCATGGTCGGCACTGGCCGCGGCGCCGACATGGGGATCCTGGTCAAGGGCGGTGAGGTGCTGGAAGCCTCGAAGAAGATCGACACCGTGGTGTTCGACAAGACCGGCACCCTCACCCAAGCCCAGATGCGACTCACCGACGTGATTGCCGACAAGCGCCGTCAGCCCAATCTGGTGCTGCGAATTGCCGCCGCGGTCGAATCGGGCTCCGAACACCCCATCGGCGCGGCGATCGTCGCCGGGGCACACGAACGGGGGGTGGAGATCCCGGCCGCTACGGCGTTCACCAACCTCGCGGGGCACGGAGTGCGCGCCGAGGTAGAGGGCCGACCCGTGGTGGTCGGGCGGCGCAAGCTCCTCGATGTGCACGACGTGAAGTTGCCTGAACACCTTGCCGCAGCGGCGACGGAGTTCGAAGAACAAGGCCGCACCGCGGTTTTCGTCGGCCGCGACGGCGAAGTTGTGGGTGTGCTCGCCGTGGCCGACACCGTCAAAGACGACGCCGCCGACGTGGTCCATCAACTGCGCGCCATGGGGCTGCATGTCGCATTGATCACCGGCGACAACACCCGCACGGCGGCCGCGATCGCCAAGCAGGTCGGCATCGAGCAGGTGCTGGCTGAGGTGTTGCCGCACGACAAGGTTACCGAGGTGCGCCGACTCCAAGACGAGGGCCGCGTGGTCGCGATGGTCGGCGACGGCGTCAACGACGCGCCCGCCCTGGTGCAGGCCGATCTGGGCATTGCGATCGGCACCGGCACCGACGTGGCCATCGAGGCATCCGATATCACGCTGATGTCCGGCCGGCTCGACGGCGTCGTCCATTCGATCGAGCTCTCGAGGCTGACGCTGCGCACTATTTATCAAAACCTCGGCTGGGCGTTCGGCTACAACACCGCCGCAATTCCCCTCGCCGCGCTCGGCGTGCTAAACCCGATCGTCGCAGGCGCGGCGATGGGATTTTCCTCGGTCAGCGTGGTGACCAACTCGCTGCGACTTCGCCGCTTTGGCCGCGACGCTTGACATGTGGTCTGCAGTCTGCGAGTAGCTCAGCGGCCATGACACCCCTTAATCGTGAATCCAGCCAAAGGAGACGACCAACGGTGCCGGCGCAGCGCAGAGGAGTCCCGAGCATGCGGTGTAGCGGAACTTGATTGGCGACCTCGCGCTGCGGTGGACGGTTAGCGTCCTCTTCGGCGCCAGCTTCGCGGGACACCTGTACGGCCTTGTCGCGCAACGTGAACGATGGATATGCACAGTCGAACGCCTGCTGCACATAGTGATGTGCGCGGGAATGGTTGCGATGGCCTGGCCGGTCGGAATGGAACTCCCCACACTCGGGCCGATGGCCTTCTTCCTCGCGGCGGCCGTCTGGTTCGTGCTGGTGGCTGCCCACGTGTTCTCCGGCGACGATGGCCGACTGACCAACGGCTACCACGCCAACATGATGGCGGCGGTAGCTTGGCTGTACGCGGTAATGCGCGGCGGCCCGCTGGGCCGGCGCGATCACCCACCCGACCACACAATGCCCAGCTCGCCCGGAATGAAGATGCCGGGTATGGACATATCGGTACCCCACACAGCCGAACCCTGGTGGATCACTACCCTCAACTGGATCGCGGCGGTCGGATTCGCAAGTGCCGCAGTGTATTGGCTGTATCACTATTTCGCCCAGCGGAAAGCGAACCCTGCGCAGCACACCACGCTCCTCGGGGACTGGGGAACGCTATGCCAGGCATTCATGGCCTCCGGCATGGCCATCATGTTCGGCGTGATGCTGGAGGTATGACCCGCCGCAGCTCGGCGCACCAACGATGCTGCAGGCCCCTGCGTGGTGTGTTGCAGGCGTTGGGCGCCGGTTTTGGCCCTACGTGCTGCCGTGGCGTTCACCTCGTCACAGTCAGTCGCTGGTAGTTAACCCATTCCTGCGATGGCCCGGGATCCGTGTAGCCGTGGTCGTTGACTCGCCGACCCCGAAGCGCTCTGGCGCAAAGACCACTCGTAAGCCGCTGCCGGACGAAGATCACCAAACAACCAGATTCGTTCCGTTACTACGGCGACGCCGACAACCTCAACAGCACGATCAAGCAGGTGCTGTTCGGGCGCTCTGCTGGTGGAGTGCAGGTCTTCCAAACGTGCGCTATTCGTGTGAAACCGCTGGGGAAGCAGGCACCGATGCACGGCGGAGCATCGGTTCTGCGAAGCACAGCCTGGGTGCGACGCGTGGTGCCGACGATCCTTCCGCACCAGATCACTGAGTTTCCTCCAGTCCTTGGCCTCAGCCTCGGGGTGTTTTGCGTGAACCTTGGCCGCGATCGGGGCTAAGGAGGCAGCGCGGTGTCATCTGTAGCGCGCTGCCGGGGTGTATACGATTGTGCCCCATGGTTACTGCCGCAGGTGCGTGGGCTCGGGGACCTCAGCAAGCAGTACCACGCTCGGCCAACGAACTCGGCAATCACACAGTTGATTGCAATCGGCCTACCGATGACCGTCGTGCATTTCTCAGCAGACAGTAACCGGGTGGCACGCGCTATCGCCGGCGAACCCGGTTCGATCGTTCTCGGCCCCGTCGACGTTGGATGATGCGGATGATGATGATGTCACCACCGTGATCGCGGCGATCGTGGCGAGGATTGTTGTGCCGATGATTTGCTGGGCGTGGTTGTAATGGGGTAGGTAACCAGGTTCTGCGGCCGACCATAGACGCAGTGGTGTGCTCATGGCGGTGGCCGTCGACGCAGGTGTGGGCGCATGCTTATCGGCCCGTACAGCCGTAGCTTGATACGTCTGCGAACCTGGCCCTGGATTGGACACCACGGGTCGCCAGTATGGGGCCCTGAGCCCTGAGTGCAGACCGCTGGCGGCTCTATCGCGTTTGAGGAGAATGTAATGAATGCATCACAGGCTGCGGTCGAGCACGACGCGGCGCGGCCGGTGATCCACTTGTCGGAGTTGCTGCGTTCGCCGGTTTTGGCTCGCTCCGGCGAGGCTGTAGGCCGCGTGGAGGACGTGATCGTGCGACTGCGGGGCGCCGACGATCATCCGCGGGTGACTGGGATCGTGGCCGGGGTAGGTCGGCGGCGGGTGTTTATCGGCAGCCCTTCCATCAACGAGTACGCCGCGCAGCGAGTTGTGTTGGCCAAGAACACAATCGACCTCCGCAGCTTCGAGCGCCGCGACGGTGAGGTGTTGTTGCGCGCCGATGTGCTCGGGCACCGGTTGATCGATGTGGCGGCTGTGGAATTGGTACGCGCCTACGACGCGGAGCTCGAAGATACTGGCGGTGGGCGCGGCCGCTAGATCGTACGACCCTAATGCCGTCGATAGCCACCACCAACGGGTAAACATCGGTGACGGCTATTTGCTCGGGCTCGCCGAAACCGCCCGAGCCGCAGGAGAAAGGGAGGTCGGCATCGGCGGGCTTGCGCAATGCACGTGCATCGATTCAGCTTGCGGTCTCACCCGCGACGGCCGTGGTTGCTGGCGTTGCATCGATGGTTAGCAGCCGCAGTCCTCACCTCGCCAGGATCGAAAGCCTTGCCAGACCGCGACGACGGCAACGCCCAGCCCGATCACCGGATCGAGCCACCAACCGCCGGACCAGTTTGCGGTCGTCGCCAGGCCAATGAGCACCGCGGCAGCCTGAACAGCGCACAAATAATTCTGGGTGCCTTCGGCCACGGTGGCCGCCGAGTCCAATCGCGCACCGAGAATTCGTTGGGCGCGGCCCAGGAGCGGCATTTGCAGCACCGCGAAGGCGGTCAGCACGATGCCGATCACGCTGGTGTCGGGATGGCGCTCACCGAACAGATGGTGCACCGATTCGGCGGCGATGTAGGGGGCTGTCATCCAAAACGACACCGCCACACCGCGTTGGGCGCTGCGCTCAGCCGTCGCCGACAGCATCCGCGATCCGGTGAACCGCCAGATCACCACCACGCCGGCCAGACCCTCGGCCACACTACCCAGCGCCCAGCCGGTCAGGGCGACTGACCCAGCAGCCAAGCCTTGCCACAGCCCCACGGCGGCCTCAATGGCCAGAAAGACCAGGCTCACCCACGCCAGAGCGCGGGCCGCGCCGGCCGCACGCAGCCACCCCGCATCTGCGGCCAACACTGCCGGCGCATTCTGCGCGGACGCTGCGCAGCACGCATCGTCAAGCAACTCGCCCGGACCATTGGCCGGACCGGAATTTGTCACAAAGTACCTCACTGGCTGCATTTGGCCATTTTACGGGCGCGGGCGAAAGGCATCCACGACCGCCACACTCGCTGATCCAACCAAGTATGCCGGTGCAGGATTTCAACTTTCAGCGCCTGGATCCATCTTGGACGCGGCTGGACGCTTGGTGCTACCGCGGGGCCGGGTAGCAGACCGTCATGAACTGGCGGTCGCAGCTCGTTCCTCGACGAGCATTGCTTGCGAACTCACGACCTTGGGCTCGCAGGACGAGGGGCGAGCCCAAGGGTGTGAATCCGAAGTGACGCCGTCAACGGGATGATTCTTGGGCCACCAGCGGACGCACCGAGCCGCCTGGCAACTGCAGACTACCCTGGGTAGTAGTGCCGCGGTCCCCGGCATTACCCAAGGCGGTATCGCTGAGGCGGTAGCGGATCAGCCGGGAGCTGTTGGTGGCGACTGCGACTGAGGACGCGTTGTGCAGAATCGCGGCGAGCACCGGCGATAGTGCGCCGCCGGCGCCGATCAGCAGGCCAGCGGCGTTCACGGCGATCGACATGCCGTAGTTCTGCCGGATGACTTCGACCGCACGCGCACCCAGGTCCGGGACGTCGAGCAGACGTTGCAGATTGTCGTTGGCCAGAGCGACGTCGGCGGTCTCGACGGCCACATCGGTGCCAGCCAATCCCATGGCGATCCCGATGTCGGCGGTCGCCAACGCTGGGGCGTCGTTGACACCGTCGCCCACCATCCCCACGACGTAACCCTCGTCCTGCAAGGCTTTCACCACTGCGAGCTTGTCGTCGGGCAGCACCTCGGCGCGCCACTCCTCAATACCGAGTTCGTTGGCGACCGCTGCAGCGGTCTCGGGATGATCGCCAGTGAGCATGACAATCCGGCGTATCCCGGTGGCCCGCAATCTCTTCAGCACCTCGGCCGCCTCGGGGCGGACCTCGTCACGCAGACTGATCAACCCGACCAGCTTGCCGTCCACCGCGAGCAACAGCGGGGTTTCGGCCTGGCGGCGCAGCGTGTCGACCCACTCCGTAGCTTTCTTGGAGATGCGGACACGTTCATCACGCAGCAGTGACGGGCTGCCCAGCAACAGGATCCTACCGTCGGCCCAGGTGCGCATGCCCAGTCCCACCAGCACCTCGCATTCCTCATGTGGGGGAATGGTGATGCGGCGTTCCTCGGTCGAGCGGATTACCGCTTCGGCCAGCGGATGACGCGAGTGGATCTCGGAGCTGGCCGCATAGGCCAAGACCTGTTCTGGTTCCCAATCCTTGTGCAACGCAATGATATTCGTGACCACTGGGCGCCCAACGGTGAGCGTGCCGGTCTTGTCGAACACCATCGCGTCCACCCGGCCGGCCCGCTCCAAATGGGAGCCGCCCTTGATCAGGATGCCGCGGCGGGCGCCGTTGCCGATTGCGGCGCTGATCGCTGTCGGCGTGGACAATCCCACCGCGCACGGGCAGGCGATCAACAGCATGGTCATCGCGCGCCGCACATCCCCGGTCAGCACTAAGGTGAGCGCAGACAGGATGAACGAGGCGGGAACGAAACGACGGGAGAAGTTTTCGCCGACAGTCTGAATCGGTGCCCGATCGAGTTGCGCCTCTTCGACGCGGGTGATGATGCGTCCGATCACGGTTTGACTGCCCACCGCACTGGCGCGCACCACCAACCGTCCACGCACCACCACCGAACCGGCGTGCACCGGCGATCCCGCGGTGATACTGACCGGCAGGTTTTCCCCGGTGATCGCGGACTGGTCGACAATCGCCTCCCCGTCGATCACCTCACCGTCGACCGGGATGGCCACGTGATCGTGCACTACCACTTGATCGCCGATCTCCACGGTGTCGATCGAGACTTGAACCTCGCTGCCGTCATTCAGGCGAATCCAGGCGGTGTCGGCGGTGCCGCGCAGCAGCTCGGAGATGGCCCGCCGAGTCCGCCGCACGGTCAGATCCTGCAGATACTCACCAATGTTGAGCAGCCACAACACGGTAAGCGCCACCACGTTCTCGCGTAGCACCAAGCTGGCCACGGTGGCCGCAGCGACCAACGCGTCGGTGCCCGCGCGGCCTGACCGCAGCGAACGCAAGGCGCCGCGCAGGAACGGATACCCGGTGAAGATGGTCACGCCGGTTGCCACCAGCTGACCGGTCGGACTCAGCAGCGGTGGCCGTTTGAACCCGTAGCGGCGCACGCCCAGTAGGGCCAGCGCCGCCCCCCCGATCACCATGCGCAGCACCTCGGTGTTACGCACATCGGCTGATCGGGGTGAGCGCGCCGGAATCAGATTTTCGGCGATATGGGCGGCCTCCGCGATTGCCCGCTGCACTGCGGAACGGTCGCAACGTCTCGGCGAATACCACACCACCACCGAACCAGTGTGCGGATAGGCGTGCACCGCCCGCACGCCGTGTTGCCGTCCTACTGACTCTTCCACCGCCACAGCGCGACGCGAATTCGCCTGCACCCATGGGACCACCACCCGCATCCGCCCACCGGCATCCGACACGACCGGCAACACGGTGTCATCGACAACGGTCATATCGAGCGATCAGTGGTCGTGGTCGTGGACGTCGGCAGCGGCGGGAGGCGGCACCTCTTCGCCAATGCGCTCACGGGCCTCGGCGACCACGTCCGACACCTTCAGGCGCGCCGACTCCGCCGCGACCTCAGCGCGCCGTGTCCCGCGCAAACCCAGCTCCGTCGTTGCGACCGCAGCTCGGCGGAACGGCGCCTTACCCACCGCCTTTTTCACCACTTCGTAGGCGCTCACGCCGACCAAGCCGGTAAACACCGCCGCGCCCGCCTTACCCAATAACCCGTGCAGCATTACTCTTCGTTCCTTCCTTCCCGGGTCTGCCCCTGATGGGCAGACGTTCACCGCGTCACCAACCGACGTTAACATAGACGCATTGCAATATCGACATACATTGCCGGTGAAGTCTTCGCCTCAGAGATCCGGGCGGTCAGATCGGATGAATAGCCCACATCGCGGATCAGACCGCGCACCCGGACGCCGGCCCCAACAGCGCGAGTTGTGGCACAGACAGTGGCCGGCGCACCGGACGCAATGGGCCGCGCCTAACCTAATTTCACGCGGGCATCGGGCTAGAACGCCGAACCGTCGAGCTCGCTCTTATGTTGCGGGCAGTAGGACGTTACCGAGGCGCCGATGAAGTACCCGGCTTCATGTGCCGACAGATTCGTGTCCTTCACCAGCGACAGATCCACGAAGATAGGCGTTTGGCCTTTGTCCAGTCCCGCGCACACGGCGTGTCCCATTGCGATCGAGGTGTTGGCGTCGGTCACGACGACCGCGTGTCTTTCAAGCGTCGCGAGGAACGCGTCATCTGTTTGATCCGCCCATGCTGGCGGCGCGCAGAGCAGCCCGGCGGCCGACAACACAACAGCAGTGATCATCGACCGCTTCGCCGAGAACGGGTTCATTCCGGTCCTCGCGTCCCGCCAGTGGCGAACGTGTGCCTGCGCATTACAGGTCACCCCGGTGGTGGTTGCTCATTGATCGGCCGACAAGGTTGAGGATTTCCTGCCGCCGGATCGCGGTCAACTGCGACACCGACGGGCCTTGCAGCCCAATGCGAACAACCAGCAGCTCGTCAATCCCCTCGGGATTTTCGCATCGCGACGTCAGCGGTGCCATCCCAGCCCGGGCACCGCTAACACGACAACGAGCAGACCGCGAAGAGGACCGGTTGAACCCCATAGCAACATATAGTAATTTGCGCATGCAAGAGCGCCAACCACACGAGCCGCTGGGTCAGCGCATGGGCCGCATTCAGGGAGCACCGTCGCTCGCTTCGGCGAGGATTTTCGTTTGGCGGCTATGGTGGTGTCGCTGCTGAGGCGCTCGCGTTAGCGTCGCGCCGATCACTGGAGATGAAAGAGACGATGCCGCAAAAGCTCACGTCTAAAGACTGGCCGACTCGGTTACTCGTTCTCGGCTACGGAGGGCTGTTGGCCGCAGTCGCCGGGTTCGTCAATTCGGTGGCGTTGCTGGTATTGGCGTTCCCAGTGGGCAACCTGACCGCCTTGACCACCAAGTTGGGCATGGATTCAGCCAATCCGCTGCTGTATGAGAGCTGCATGATCGTGCTCATCGTGTTCGGGTTCCTGTG
This sequence comes from Mycobacterium sp. MAC_080597_8934, assembly GCF_000523975.1. NCBI lineage: Bacteria > Bacillati > Actinomycetota > Actinomycetes > Mycobacteriales > Mycobacteriaceae > Mycobacterium > Mycobacterium sp. MAC_080597_8934. Next base: position 167,915 of record NZ_JAOS01000013.1, read on the forward strand.
TGGCGCCGCGGGCGCCGGCGCTATGTTGGGTGGCACGCGGACCAACACCGGCCCGCGCCACGCTGCAGTCCTGGTCGGCGAAGCCGCGCTGCTGCTCGCGGCGACCGCCGGGGGACTTGCGGGAATCAAGGTGTTGCTGGCCGCCGCCGCGTGTGGGCTGCAAAACGGCATGACGTCGAATTTTCGCGGGATGACGATCCGTACCACGCATTTCACCGGCACCATGACCGACCTCGGCTTCATGCTGGGCCGCAGCCGTCGTCACGGGCTCGACACGTGGAAGGCCACGGTTCTGGTCACCACGGTGGTGTTGTTCCTTGGCGGCGGCGCCGCCGGGGCGGTGATCGGCGGCCGAATCGGCGACCACGCCCTGATATTGCCGGCGACCGCCTGCCTCACGGTGGCGGCTGCCAGTCTGCTGCATGCCCGTCGACGTGACAGTGTGGCGGCTCGCGCGATATTCACGCCCGAGCCCGCGCCCGCATCCTCCCACTGACCGGCGTCAGCCAGGTCAGCCCAGGACGACCTTACGCGCGACTTTCATTCATACATGCGAATGATTCTATTATTTGTTAGCCTGTGGACGTTGCTGCGATCAGCACCGGGAGGTCAAGTGAACGATGAGCGCGGATCAGCCGAGACCAGGGAGTCGCCCCTGCAGTGTCCGCGGTGTGTATCGCAGATGTTGCCGGTGCAGCGGTTCGGGGTGACGATCGATCAATGCACCGGCTGCGGGGGCATATTCCTGGACCGCGGCGAGCTTGAGCAGCTCGCCGAGGCCGAAGCCAAATTCTATTCCGCCCAGCAGCAACCCCAATCCCCTCCGAGCCCCTATCCGCCGCAGCAGCAGTACCCGGCGCAGCCGGTGTATGTCGAGGGCGCCCGCCCGAGAGGCTTTCTAGGCGGGTTGTTCGGCGAGGGTTATTACGGTGGCCGCCACGGAGGTTATCGCGGTGGACACCACTGATCCCAGGTGCCAAGCGCCCCGCCCCCCGGTGGAGCGGGCCAACGCACACGGCCAAGCTCACGACCACGGCCATGGGGTGTCCGCGGACGCGGACCGCAAATGGCTAGCAACCGCGCTCGGTTTGATCGTCGCTTTCATGGGCGTCGAGGTGGTTATCGGCGTTGTAGCGAACTCGCTGGCGTTGATCTCCGACGCCGGCCACATGCTTACCGACGCGGCGTCAATCATGTTGGCGCTGATCGCGATCCGGCTGGCTGACCGTCCGGCGCGGGGCCGCTACACCTACGGTTTCAAGCGGGTGGAGATCCTGTCGGCACAGGCCAACGGGATCACACTGCTGTTGCTGACGGCGTGGTTCCTCTATGAGGGGGTGCGTCGGCTTATCGCCCCGCCAGAAGTTGCGGGCCCGCTGGTGCTGTTCACCGCGCTGGCCGGGATCGTGGTGAACATTGGCGCTACCTGGTCGATCAGCCGCGCGAACCGCACCAGTTTGAACGTAGAAGGCGCTTTTCAGCACATCCTCAACGACCTATACGCGTTCATCGGCACCGCGGTTGCCGGTCTGGTGGTGTGGGTGACTGGCTTTGCCCGCGCCGATGCCATTGCCGCCTTGCTTGTGGCTGCATTGATGGCGCGCGCCGGCTGGGGGCTGCTCCGCGAATCTGGCAGGATCTTTTTAGAGGCCGCCCCAGCGAACCTGGATCCGGCCGAGATCGGCGCCAGGGTCGTCGCAGTACCGCAGGTGATCGAAGTGCACGACCTGCACGTCTGGCAGATCACGTCAGGCCAACCTTCACTCTCAGCGCACGTACTCGTCGCTGACGACGCCGACTCCCGCATGGTTCGCTCCCACATCGAAACGGTGCTGCACGACGAGTTCGGTCTCGAGCACACCACCTTGCAAGTCGACCACACTGTCGCCGATGGCGACAACGGCGGCGAGCACTGCGCCGGACCACACGGGCCAGTGCACCGCCCGTGATCCGAGAACGAGGCAGGAGCTATGCGCATCAACGGAGCGAATCGGATGCCCAGCCCGGACCAGGGCCGGGGAAGTTCCTCCTCAGAACGACGAACGCCACAGCGAAGTGCTTCAGGCTCTTCATGGCTCTCCTCGCTTGTGCCGGTATCGCGTTGAGCGTGGCGGCCCGAGCCACCGCCGATCCCAGTCCCTTTGGCAGCCTCTCTTGCTCCTGCGATCACCCGGTGTCAGGACCACACCGTCCCCCTGCTCAGCAAATAATGCAGGGCATCCGGGACGGCGTGCCCAACCTGCATCAACACAGCACCAAACCGAGCGAGTGAGCGAGTTGACGGGCGTCGCCTTGGTGGTGATGCCGCTCGTGGGTCGGGCGAACCACATACTGGCGGCGGGCTGGGCTCGGCGGCCGCCGCGGCTCTGGTCGGTCTGGCGATCATCGCCAGCTGGTCCGGCGGTTGGTGGTTCGACCCCGCGATCGGGCTGGCGGTCGCCGCCGTCGCGATTGGCAGGGCATCCGCTCCTGACGCGGCAAGGATTGCTCCTGCTGAAGGGACGCGAGGGCCGCACGCGATTCGCCGACTCTGTCAGCGGTTGTGCAAGTGTGAATCGGTCGGTCATCGTGGCCAGTTCGGTGTTGTGATCGCGTCACGTCAAAGCCGCCACCATGTGCGACGGTTGACACCGAAGGCTTGTAATCAATTAGCTGGGCCGCTATCATCGGGTTATGTCGATGAAAAGTCTCGATGCTGTCCCGCCCGCCGCGTCACCGCGTAAGGATTTGGCGGACGCGGTCGCGTTGTTTCATGGCCTGTCGGATCGGACCCGGCTAGCGATCGTCCGCCACCTCGCCCATGGGGAAGCGCGGGTGGTCGACCTCACCCGCATGCTGGGGTTGCCGCAATCGACGGTGTCTTCACACCTGGCGTGCCTGCGTGACTGTGGACTTATCGTCGGCCGACCCGAGGGGCGGCAGGTGTTTTACGCGCTGGCCGTGCCCGAACTGCTGGACTTATTCGCCGCCGCGGAAGCCGTCTTGGCGGTGACAGGCAACGCGGTGGCACTGTGCCCCACCTACGGCACCAAGGCCAACGCCCGCCCTGACGGAGCTGGAACGGGGGTCTCGTTGGACGAGCCGATTGAGGTGGGCATCGCCACGCCGACCGATGACGGGCCTGTGACGGCTGGGAGCAGGGCATGACGAACACGACATTTGTCGGTAGCAGTCATTCGTTCAGGCACGTGCGGCAGGTGATTGAGGCGTGATGCCAGCCACCGAGAGTTGGCCGGGGTCAGAAGTAGAAGGTGGCGGCGGGGGCTGTGACTGCCCGCAGCGCTGTGATGGCGCAACGTTTGGAAGGGAGCGGTCGGGATGGTGAAGCACGGACTTTCGGCGAAGGCGGCACCCACGGCGGGTTTTGTGGGGGCTGCGGCGTTTGAGGCCGTAGGCAGGGCATGGGCGAAGGTTCCCTGGCGGGAGGCGACGGTTTCCGCTAGCGCCTGTGGTTTGCGCGTTGCCCGTGAGGCCCAGAAAAGCGTCAAGCGGGCTCGACTCGCGGTCGTCGACGTGGTCGCCGAGGCGCGAGAGCGCGTCGGTGAGGAAGTCGAGGAGGAAGTTGCACCGCCGGCGGTGGCTGAACCTGCGCCCCGCAAGCGTCCCGGCAAAGCGGCCAAGCGGCCACCGCAGGCGGCGGCGGAACTTGAGCCTCGCAAGCGTCCCGGCAAAGCGGGCAAGCGGCCACCGCAGGCGGCGGCGGAACTTGAGCCTCGCAAGCGTCCCGGCAAAGCGGGCAAGCGGCCACCGCAGGCGGCGGCAAAATCCGGCGACGACCACCACCACGGAGGCTGATGATGCTGACCACTGACGTTCGCCCTGATGCCGGCGCCAAGCTGACCGTCGTATCCGACGCGGCGGGCCGGATGCGGGTGCATACCAGTGGGTTTCGGTTCGACGCAGTGCGGGCCGCCGCGATCGAGGACACGGTCGGCAAGGTGACCGGTGTGCGGGCCGTATATGCCTATCCGCGAACGGCATCGGTGGTGATCTGGTATTCGCCGGGGCGCTGCGACAGTGCTGCCGTGCTGTCGGCGATCGCCGATGCCCAGCACATCCCCGCGGCGTCGGTGCCCGCGTATGCCCCGCACTCGGCTGACATCCGCGGTGTAGTGCACAGCGTCATCGACTGGACCGCGCGAACGCTATCGGGCCGTCCGGCGGCTGTCGTCGCCGGGCAGCGACCGCGGGTGGTGAGCGATGCCTGCGGCTGCGACCACGATGACATTGAGTGCGAGCCGGAACGGCTCTGGCAAGTCTCCAAGTTGCGACGAGCCGCGCTGTCCGGGGTGCTGCTGGGCGCCTCGGTGGTTACCGCATGGGTCACCCCAGTTGGGCCGATCGCGCTGGGACTGAAGGTCTTCGCGTTGGCGGTGGGGGCCTCGACGTTTGTGCCCTCCAGTCTGCGACGACTGACCGAGGGCCGTATAGGCGTGGGCACCTTGATGACCATCGCCGCGGCGGGCGCTGTCGCACTGGGTCAGGTCGGCGAGGCCGCCATGTTGGCGTTTTTGTTCTCGATCAGCGAGGGCTTGGAGGAATACGCGGTGGCGCGCACCCGCCGTGGCCTGCGTGCCCTGCTGTCGCTGGTGCCGGATCAGGCCACCGTATTGCGCGAGGGCATCGAAACCGTGGTCGCCGCCGCCGACCTGCGTGTCGGTGATCAGATGATCGTCAAACCGGGGGAACGCCTGGCTACCGACGGCATCATTCGTGCCGGGCGCACAACCCTGGACGTCTCAGCGATCACTGGCGAATCGGTGCCGGTCGAGGCCGGACCCGGTGACGACGTGTTCGCCGCCTCGATCAACGGCTCGGGAGTGCTGCAGGTGCAGGTCACCGCGACCGCAGAGGACAACTCGCTGGCGCGCATCGTGCACATCGTGGAAGCCGAACAGGCCCGCAAAGGCGCCAGCCAGCGGCTGGCCGATCGCATCGCGCGACCGCTGGTGCCCGGCATCATGATCGCCGGGGCGTTGATCGCCGCGACGGGCATTGTCGTCGGTAGCCCGTTGATCTGGGTCGAACGTGCTCTGGTGGTGTTGGTCGCGGCTTCCCCGTGTGCGCTGGCCATCGCCGTGCCGGTATCTGTGGTGGCCGCCATTGGCGCCGCCTCCAAACTCGGCGTGCTGATCAAGGGCGGCGCCGCGCTGGAAGCGCTGGGCACCATCGGCGGGATCGCCCTGGACAAAACTGGAACGTTGACGGCCAACCGGCCTGCTGTCATCGACATCGCCACCACCAACGGCGCCACTCGCGAGGAGGTGCTGGCGGTGGCCGCCGCGTTGGAGGCCCGCAGTGAGCACCCCCTGGCCGCGGCCGTCCTCGCCGCCGCCCCAGCCCCGACGGCCGCCGGCGACGTGCAAGCCGTCCCGGGGGCCGGGCTGACCGGCCAACTCGACGGGCATGCTGTGCGGCTGGGGCGCCCGGGCTGGCTCGAGCCCGCCGACCTCGCCGATGATGTGGCGCGCATGCAACAAGCCGGGGCCACAGTGGTCCTCGTCGAACGCGACACGCTGCTGCTCGGGGCCATCGCCGTGCGTGACGAACTACGCCCCGAAGCCGGCGAGGTCATCGCCGCCCTACGCGCCGCCCGCTACGAGGTGGCGATGCTCACCGGCGACAACCACGCCACCGCTGCCGCTCTGGCGGCCCAAGCCGGAATCAAACATGTGCATGCCGAACTGCGCCCTGAGGACAAGGCGCAACAGGTCAGACAGCTGCGTGCCCGGCGACCGATCGCGATGGTCGGCGACGGCGTCAACGACGCTCCGGCCCTGGCCGCCGCGGATGTGGGAATTGCGATGGGGGCGATGGGAACCGACGTCGCCATCGAAACCGCCGATGTCGCGTTGATGGGCCAAGACCTGCGCCACCTGCCCCAAGCGCTGCAGCACGCGCGCCGCTCGCGGCGGATCATGCGGCAAAACGTCGGACTGTCGCTGGGAATCATCACCGTGCTGATGCCGCTGGCGTTGTTCGGGTTCCTCGGCCTGACCGCGGTGGTGCTGGTGCACGAGCTCACCGAGGTCATCGTCGTCGTCAACGGTGTGCGCGCCGGACGCACCAAACCACTTACAGCTCAGGGCAAGACACCCGAGAGTATTACGACTCACGGTGAGACGAGGATCGTCGCGACAGGTCGGTCGGCGCGGCAACCGACATAGTCTTCGCAGGATAGCGTGAACGGGTGCCAACCAGCAGAAAAAATGGCGGTGGAGATCCAGGAGTCCTTCGGGAAGTCGGGCACGATGGTACTCGCCGGGGTTGTCGGGGTGGGCGCCTACGAGCTGCTATGCAAGGTGGTGGGCAAGGCGCCGATTCATCAAGCCCGTGTGGCGGCGACGGAGTTGGGTCTGCGCGGGACTCGGCAGGCCGAAAGGGCTGCCGAGTCGGCCCGGCTCAAGCTCGCCGACGTGATGGCCGAGGCGCGTGAACGCATCGGTAAGGAGGCGCCGGCGCCTGCGGTCACCGGTGTCGACGAGCATGAACACTGATCCCCCGCCATGACTGTGGCGGCTGTGAGCAACGCTGCCCTGGAATCTGTTTCGGATACCTCGATATCAGTAGAGAAAGTTCTCACACCGTAGGTCGGAGGCGGTGTATGAGCGTTTGCGCGCCTGCTGCCACGGCAGCTCGGCGCGGCGAGGAGCGAGGACAGGTCTGGGTTGTCGTGAGACCCGGGGTGCTGAGGCCTTTGAGGTGTGGGCGCTGACTGGTCGTAGACAGCTGGTGGGGCGGCGGACGGAGGGCGAAGCGTAGCGACCGGCGCGGACGGCAGCGCCAGCGGACGGGAGCAAAGGGAGCGGAGCGAAGCCCGCAGGTAGCCGCCAGATTCCTGCGGGGCCTGTGCGGTCACGGCTGCGCTGAGCATCAGCTGTGGGTCTGCGCGGCGGCGATGAGACTCGTAGGCTGGTGGTGTGAGCGGGGTTCTGGCGCAGCGTGCGCGGCGGGAGGCCGAGGCCCGGTTGGTGGGGCAGCCTGGGCGGTTGGCGCATGTGCGGGGTGTGGTGGCGGCAGCGCAGCAGCTTGGTCGGCATTTCGACGCAGAGACTGCCGATTGTTTGGTGGCGGCGGCGTGGCTGCACGATATCGGCTACGCGCCGTCGGTGCGCCGGACGGGGTTTCATCCGCTCGATGGGGCGGAGTTTGTTCGATCGGCCGGATTTGGGAAGCTGGTTGCGTCTCTGGTCGCGTTTCATACCGGAGCGCATGTGGAGGCATCCGAGCGCGGTCTACAGGGGTTGTCAGAGTTCGGTGATCCGCCCAGCGACGTTCTGGATGCGTTGACGTTTTGTGATTTGACGACCGGGCCGGACGGGTCGCCGGTGTCAGCCGATGATCGATTAAGCGACGTATTGACTCGTTACGCGCCCGAGGATCCGGTGCATCGCGCGGTCGATGCGGGCCGCGAGGAGCTGTTAGCCGCGGTCCAGCGAGTGCGCGACTGGCTCTAACCGCGGTGGCTCAGCCGAGATAGGGTTTGTCGCGGTGTTGGAGGTAGTGGTCGATGCGCAGTCGCATCGACGGGTGCATATCCAGGGTGGGGATGTCGTCGGGATGGGCCCAGGCGATGTCGGTGCTTTCGTGGTCTATGGCTAGCTCACCGCCGATTAGGGTTGTGGTGAAGCACAGGGAGAATTGTTGGCGGACTTCACCGTCGGTGAACGCCACGACGTGGTGCGGGTTGGTGTAGACGCCGACCAGGGCGGTGACTTCGACGTCGAGACCGGTTTCTTCTTTGACTTCGCGCACGGCGGTGCCTGCGATCGTTTCGCCGATGTCGTGCCCGCCGCCGGGTAGCGCCCACAGGGTGTTGTCGCGGCGTTTGACCAACAGAATGCGGCCTTGTTCGTCGGTGACGATGGCCGAGGCGGACGGGACCACGCTGTTGGGCTGGGGGGCGTCGGGGTCGTTGTAGTAATCGGTCCGCATTCCAGAATCAGCCTTTCCTGATCAGTGGGTTGGCACTGTCCCAGATATGGGCAAATGCTTGTTCGAGGGTGGCCCACAGTCGGGGTTCGTGGTGGCGGGAGAGCACGAGCACAGGGTTGTTGCGTCCCGGTGAGCCGTAGATGTGGAAGTTGACGATCATGGTGTCGTCGACCCGGAAGGTTGACGTGTACAGCGTGGTGTCGTGGGTACGGATGTGCAGCCCCGGTGTGCCGGCGTGCGGAGCGAGCAGTTCGACGGAGGTGCGGCAGCGTGCGATGACGGCTTCGCCGATGCCTTCTTCCTCACCGCGCAGGATCGTGGCGGCGGTGTCGGGGTCACCAATGAGGAATCGCACCTGAACACCACGGGCGGCGGCGGCGAGCAGGGTGTCGAGAAATCCGTCGAGCGTGTCGAACAGGAACGTGGCCGCCAAGACGAGTATGTCGATACCTGTGGCGGCGTCGGCGAAATGCTGCTGCCACGCAGTGATCGGTAACTGGGTGCGGCTGGCGTACAGCGTCGCAGTGAACGGCCCACCCGGGTTTGTCGCCAGCGCGCGTGCGGTGGAGGGTTGGAATTGATTGGGCCACAGGTCGTGCGGGGTACAGCCGAGTACCTCGGCGGCACGGTGGGCGTTATCGTCGCGGACCTTGTAGGTGGCGTTGGCCAACCAGCGACGGACCGTTTTGACATCCACACCCGCCTCCGTGGCAAACCGCCGATGGGACAGCCCCTTGGTCCGTAGCCGTTGTGCTAGGCGATCGTTCGGGATTGCTGCGGTGCCAGCATCGCCGTCCTGATTGTCTGTCGTCTCAGCGCACATCTTCCCGTGTCGTCCCTGTCCGTCCCCAGCCCGTGGTTCCTAGTTTGCCACGCGCCGGTCTCAAACTGGGTCGGTGATGTCCCGCAGATGTCCGGCGTCATGTCCCTCTCGTGTCGGAAATGTCTGGGTCGTGTCGGCAATGCCTGCAAACGTCCTCGCAACGTCCGCGGTGTCCATGTGAACTGAGTCCAGCGCCTCACCTGGCGCAGACAGATCACGAAAGGAACAGCAGGACAATGCGTTTGAGAATCGACACGTCAGGAACCCGGTTCATCGTCACGCGGGCGGCCGAACCACGGCTGAACTTCGATACCGGCAGCCCCAAAGTCGACACCGCTACCGGCGTACCGCTCTACGCCGCGCAGCTGCTGGCGCTCGATGACAGCGGCGGTGAGGTGCTCAATGTCACCGTCGCTGGGGATCCGAAAGTAACAGTGACACAGCCAGTGTCGGTGTCGGGACTGGTGGCCATCCCGTGGGCTCAAGGCGATCGCAGCGGTGTGGCGTTCCGCGCCGATGCCATCGGCCCACGAACCCCGCCGCTGTGCAGAGTGACCAGGCGTCCCGCGCGCAGAAGTAACGAGATTGCTGGGGCGCGGCGCTCGTGGGTGTCGCGCCCCCGCACCGGAGCTGCTATCGGCCATTCACTCACGGAGGGACGCCTGTCATGGCATCGAACAACAAGAACGGCAACAACTCTCAATCCAACGATGACGACTGGATCACCGACCTCATCCTCGCACTGTTCAAGGCGCTCGGATATCTGCTGTGGTGGGCGGTGCTCTTCCCGGCCGTCAGCATCCCGATCATCGCCAGCGTGGGGATAGCCATCACCCATGGCCCACGCTCGGGGCTGATCGTCGGTACTGCTCTCGTTGCTGCGTATGGGGTATGGGCGTGGCTGGAGCCGCGATCGTTTCGCGGATGGGTCACCGAGCCGGTGCGGCGGCGCTGGTTAGCCTGGTTGCGCTACACGCGCACCTGGGAATCGCTGTGCACCCTGCACGGGCTGACCGCCACACTTGGCGAACGCACTTTGGTGCCGACCTTGCAGTCGGTGCGCATCGGCAAGACGACCGACGTCCTGGCGCTGCGCGTGGTGACCGGCCAATCCCTGACCGATTGGCACAAGCAATCGGAGGCGCTGGCCGCCGCCTGGCGTGCCGACCGGATCACCATCCGCGCGACCGCGCCCGGAGAGCTACGCATCACCTTGATGCGAGGCGACGCGCTGGCCGACCCGATTGCTCTGCCCATGCCCACGACGACGACTGCGGTGGATGTGGGGTCGGTCCGGGTCGGCATCACCGAAACCCGCCGCTGGTGGCACCTACCTCTGCTCGGCAACCACCTGCTGGTGGCTGGCGCGACCGGCGCGGGCAAAGGCTCGGTGTTGTGGTCACTGATCGCCGGCATCGCCCCCGCAGTGAAAACCGGGCAGGTACGGCTCTGCGTCATCGACCCCAAGGGCGGCATGGAACTGGGCGCTGGAAGACCGATGTTCACGGTGTTCACCCACGACGCGACCGACTCGACCTTGCACCTGCTGCGGCAACTGGTGGAGGTGATGCACGCCCGCGCCAATCGGTTACGCGGCAAGACGCGCCTGCACACCCCCACCTCATCCGAACCGCTTTTTGTCGTGGTTATTGATGAGATCGCCGCTCTGACCGCCTATGTCACCGATCGCAGGGTGCGCAGCGAAATGGAACAACTGCTGGGTCTGCTGCTCTCCCAAGGCCGCGCCGTCGGCATTTCGCTGGTGGCTGCGGTACAAGACCCGGCCAAAGACACCCTGTCAGTGCGGCAGCTGTTCACCGTGCGGATCGGGCTGCGGTTGACCGAAGCCACTCAAACCGCCATGGTTCTCGGCCAGGGAGCAAGGGATGCCGGTGCGGAGTGCGACCGGATCGCTGATGCGACGCCGGGTGTCGGGTACATGATGATCGATGGCACCGCCCGCCCGGTGCGGGTACGGGCATTTCACGTCACCGACCACGACATCACCACCCTGGCAGCACGATTCCGGGCGCCCCGTGCCGCGACCCGCCCCGACCAGGCTAACGGCGAGCGCACTGACACCGATCGGGGTCAGCGGTGACTATTGCAACGACGGCCCCCACGCTGGTGTTGCCCGGCATAGCCGCCACAATCGACACCAACACGGCGGTGGATCAGATGGTGCGCCGCGCGTCCTCGATGGGGTTCGAATCGTGGTGGCGGCGAGCGGAATCCGTTGGCTTCTGCGCCAACCCCATTCAACTCACGGGTATCGACGAGTTCGGCCGCGATCGGGTGGTGTGGACACGGTGCAATAACCGCCGCGCCCAGATCTGCCCGTCGTGCTCGGACCTTTACGCTCGCGACACGTGGCAACTCGTGCACGCTGGCACCGCCGGCGGCCACCACGATATCCCCGAAGCCGTGGCGGACCGCCCGCAGGTGTTCGTCACGCTGACCGCACCCAGCTACGGGCCGGTCCACACCACCGCACGTGCGGGCGACAAGCGCCTCCGGGTGTGCCGCGACCACCACGGGCCTGGCGGCTACCGCCGTTGCCCGCATGGAAAACCACTGTGGTGCAGCACAACCCACGGAGAAGGTGACATCCATGTGGGACAGCCGATCTGCGCGGACTGCTATGACTACACCGGGCATGTGCTGTTCACCTGGCATATGCCAGAACTGTGGCGACGCTTCACCATCACCCTGCGACGCGCGCTGCGCCGCGAGCTACGCGCCTCGGGCGCCGACCCGGATGCGGTGCGGGTCAGCTTCATCAAAGTCGTCGAGCTGCAAGCCCGGCTCGTCCCACATATTCATGCCCTGATCCGTCTCGACCCGCGCGACAGCGACAACTGCGGTGGTCCGGAGTGGCAAGCGCCCCTCACAGCCACTGAACTGGCCACCATCATCCAACAGGCCGCTCGAACCGTAGCCGTGACGGTCACCGACCCATCCTCAGATACCGCGACACGGGTGATCAGGTTCGGCACACAAGTCGACACCCAACCCATCGAGAACCGGCACGCTGGCACGGACAGCCCTGCTGTGCAGGAGGATTCATCACACGGCCGGGTGCTGCCAGGCCACCGCGTAGCTCGCTACCTCGCGAAATACGTCACCAAATCCTTAGCTGACGTCGGGATCAGCGCACGACGCATCTCCACCGAGGCCATCGCCGACCTGGATGTGTCCGATCACGTCCGGGCGATCCTGACCACCATCAGCCAACTCGCCGATAGGGGATTGGCCGGTGTCGGCCGGTGGCTGCACACCCTGGGCTACCGGGGCCACATCACCAGCAAATCCCGCCGCTACTCCACCACGATGACCGCGCTACGCGAACGTCGCGCCACCTGGACACGTGAACAACGTCTGAAAAGCACTGGACACCAACATGGTTTCGGCTTCAACTCCACCGATGGCGATGATCTAGTGGTGTGGGAGTTTGACCGTGCCGGCCTCACCAGTCTCGGCGACCGCACCCTCGTGAACTCCGCGGCCCTCCGACGCATGGAAATCCGCCGGATCGGACTGATGGAAGTCCGTGGCCTAGCCCGCAACCAACGATGGGATTCGCAAGGGGGCAGCGATGGCTGACGGATCCCGAACAGCACATGCCCGGTATGAGCGTGACGCTCGAATCGATGCGCCGACGATGTCAGAGAGGCGTGTTGAAATTGTCGTGCCCGACCACTATCGACTTCCGCGCGAGGCGAACAGCGCGCTGGTAGACGTGATAATGGCTGTGCGGGACCGGATGCTGGGATCAGGGAGGGGAGTGGCGTGAGCCTGAGGTTCGCCTTCTATGGCCGAGTGAGCACGGAGGACGCTCAAGACCCGGAGGCGAGCCGCAGCTGGCAGAAGCGGCGTGCCATAGACCTGATCGCTCCGCACGGCGGAGTCCTCGCCGCTGACTACTTCGATGTGGGACAGAGCCGTTCGCTGCCGTGGAAGCGCAGGCCGGAGGCATCACGTCTCCTTGGTGATGTCGCTTGTCGGGACCGTAACTTTGATGCCGTAGTGATCGGGGAACCCGCCCGTGCGTTCTACGGGCCGCAGTTCGCGCTCACCTTCCCTATCCTCACGCACTACGGCGTCGGCCTGTGGGTACCCGAGGTCGGCGGAGCAGTCGATCCCGGTTCTGAGGCACACGACCTGGTGATGACTCTGTTCGGCGGCATGAGCAAGGGAGAGCGCGCACGAATCCAGATGCGGGTCCGTACGGCGATGTCAGCACTCGCGCAGGACACGTCGAGATACCTCGGTGGTCGACCACCCTACGGTTACCGGCTCGTCGACGCCGGCCCGCACCCAAACCCTGCCAAGGCAAATCTTGGGCAGCGGCTTCACCGCCTCGAACCTGACCCCGCGACGTCGCCGGTCATCGAGCGAATCTACCGCATGTACGCCGACGGAGCGGGCCTGCGCTACATTGCGCAACAGCTCACCGACGATGGCGTGCCGTCACCGAGCCAGTACGACCCGGCGCGGAATCGTCATCGTGACCCGCGAGGCTGGTCCCATTCTGCGATCCGCGCGATACTCGACAACCCGGCGTACCGCGGTATCCGTGTTTGGGGCAAGCAGGAGAAATACGAGGTCCTGGTCAGCCCCGACGATGTCGCGGCGGGGTACGAGACTCGTATGCGGTGGCGTGATCAGGCCGACTGGATCGCACCAGACCGCCGCACGCATGAAGCGCTGATTCCCGATGAACTGGTGCAGGCTGTTCGTCTTCGGACGCAGGCACGGCGTGGTCCCGGTCTCGTGTGCAGCAGAGAATCGACCGTGCCGTATGCGCTGCGCGGGCTCCTGTTCTGTGCCGCGTGTGGACGGCGGATGCAGGGCGCCGCTCGCGTCGGGAAACGAACGACCCGCATCCTCTACCGTTGTGAGCTGGGCAAGTCGCGTTCTGTACCTGTTGACCTGAGTGATCATCCGCGCACCGTCTATCTCCGTGAAGACGAGGTGACTGCGCGACTTGACGAATGGATCGCCACCCTGGCCGATCCGGAAGACCTTGCACGCGGGCAGGACGTGGACCCGGCAGGCGGTACTGGCTACGCCGCCCTACAGCGCCAGCTTCGCGAGGCGAATGCCAAGGTTGCTGCTTTGGTTACCGCCGTGGAGTCTGGCGTGGCCGTGGAGGACTTGACCGCCGCATTGCGTCGCCGCACCGCCGAGCGCGACGAGCTGAAGGCCCGTCTTGAGCAAGCGGAGCGGCCCCGTCTCATGTCTGCCGCACAGATCAGCGAATTGGTCGAGGAACTGGGCGGGCTGTCAGCTGTGCTCGGTGCGGCGACCGGGGCGGAACGCGCCGAGGTGTACGCGACCCTTGGGCTCCGCCTTGATTACGATCCGCATCTGCGACAAGTTAAGGCGACGGCCGATTTGAGTCGTGTCGCCGGCTGTGTCCGAGGGGGGACTTGAACCCCCACGCCCATTAGTAGGGCACTAGCACCTCAAGCTAGCGCGTCTGCCATTCCGCCACTCGGACAAGACCAACCGGCATGGGTTGGCAGCTAAGGCTATCGGATTGCCCGCCGCTAACCCAATCCAGCTGCTCGGGCCCGGGCCCGGGAGCCCTCCGGCAATGGTAGGAAAGGAGGTTGTGACCATCCAGAGCGGGGCGAGCGAGGTGACGGCCAACCCGAGCGACGACGTTGTCGAGGTGGTCAGCACCCTGATCCGGTTCGACACCACCAACACCGGCGAACCGGAGACCACCAAGGGCGAGGCCGAGTGCGCGCAGTGGGTCGCCGAGCAGCTGGCCGCGGTGGGCTATGCGCCGCATTACGTCGAGTCCGGCGCGCCGGGCCGCGGCAATGTGTTCGTCCGCCTGCCGGGTGCCGACAGTTCGCGCGGCGCGCTGCTGATCCACGGGCATCTCGACGTGGTGCCGGCCGAGCCGACCGAGTGGAGCGTGCACCCGTTCTCCGGCGCGGTCAAGGACGGTTTCGTCTGGGGCCGCGGCGCGGTCGACATGAAGGACATGGTCGGCATGATGATCGTGGTGGCCCGGCACCTGAAGCGGGCCGGCATCGTGCCGCCGCGCGACCTGGTGTTCGCGTTCATCGCCGACGAGGAGCACGGCGGGACGTTCGGCGCGCAGTGGCTGGTCGACAACCGGCCGGAGCTGTTCGCCGGGGTCACCGAGGCGATCGGCGAGGTGGGCGGCTTCTCGCTGACCGTGCCGCGCCGCGACGGCGGCGAGCGTCGGCTCTATTTGATCGAGACGGCCGAAAAGGGGCTGTCGTGGATGAAGCTCACCGCCCGCGGCCCGGCCGGGCACGGGTCGATGGTGCACGACCAAAACGCCGTCACCGCCGTCGCCGAGGCCGTCGCCCGGCTGGGCCGCCATCAGTTTCCGCTGGTACTGACCGACACCGTCAACCAGTTCCTGGCCGCGGTCAGCGAGGAGACCGGACTGACGTTCGACACCCAATCGGGCGACCTGCGCGGCGTGGTCGAAAAGCTGGGCCCGATGGCGCGCATGCTCAAGGCCGTGCTGCACGACACCGCCAACCCCACCATGCTCAAGGCCGGGTACAAGGCCAACGTCGTCCCCGCGATCGCCGAGGCGGTGGTGGACTGCCGGATCCTGCCGGGCCGCAAGGCGGCGTTCGAGGCCGAGATCGACGAGCTGATCGGGCCGGACGTGACGCGGGAATGGATCAAGGACTTCTCGTCCTATGAGACCGGCTTCGACGGCGACCTGGTCGACGCCATGAATGACGCCGTGCTGGCGCTGGACCCGGATGCCCGCACCGTGCCGTATATGCTGTCCGGCGGTACGGACGCGAAATCCTTTGCGCGCTTGGGTATTCGCTGTTTCGGTTTCAGTCCGCTGCGGTTGCCGCCCGACCTGGATTTCACCGCATTGTTCCATGGTGTCGATGAGCGGGTACCCATCGATGCGCTGCGGTTCGGCACCGACGTGCTGACCCACTTCCTGACCCACTGCTAGTTGACCGACGCAAGCCGATCACACGAGAGGACCGCCATGAGCACAGCTCCTGACCCGTACGCATCGCTGCCCAAGCTGCCGACCTTCACGCTGACCTCGCAATCGCTGACCGACGGTGGAACCCTGGCCAAGCCCCAGGTCAGCGGGATCATGGGCGCCGGCGGGGAAGACGTCAGCCCGCAGCTGAGCTGGTCGGGTTTCCCGGCCGAGACCCGCAGCTTCGCCGTCACCGTCTACGACCCCGACGCCCCGACGGCCTCCGGGTTCTGGCACTGGGCGGTGGCCAACCTGCCGGCCGACGTCACCGAGCTGCCCGCCGGTGCCGGCGACGGCAGCAATCTGCCCGGCGACGCGCTCACCCTGGTCAACGACGCCGGGCAGCGCCGCTACATCGGGGCGGCGCCGCCGCCCGGACACGGCCCGCACCGCTACTACATCGCCGTGCACGCCGTGGACACCGAAAAGCTGGACCTGCCCGAGGACGCCAGCCCGGCTTTCCTCGGGTTCAACCTGTTCCAGCACGCCATCGCGCGCGCCGTCATCCACGGCACCTACGAGCAGAAGTAGGTCAGCACCCCGGCCGCTGCCGCCGTTCCGGGCGCCCCGGCCGCTCCGGGCGCGAAATCACTTGCGCCACATTCGTCCCGGTGTTCCCAGCGCGGCGGTTTTTGTCGTAGGCCCGCCGTAGTGTTTCGAACATGCATTCGAGCACTCGGGAGGAGATCCGGGCGGACGTCGACGCGCTGCGCGCCGCGGTCTCCCGCGTGCTCGGGCATTCGTATGACGCGCTGACCACGCCGGAGCGGCTGCGGTTGCTGGAGATCTTCGAACGCGAGACGCGCCGGCTGCGCGCGCCCGGGTACCAGCTGATCAACCAGCTTGCCGAGCAGTCGGATCCCACCGAACTCGGCGGCAGGCTGTCGTTCGCGTTGGCCGAGCGGCCGCACATCACTCGCAGCGACGCGAGTCGCCGGATCGCCGAGGCGGCCGACCTGGGCCCGCGCCGGGCGCTGACCGGCGAGCCGTTGCCGCCGCTGCTGCCCGCCACGGCGGCGGCCTGGCGCG
Organism: Mycobacterium sp. MAC_080597_8934; assembly: GCF_000523975.1. Classification (NCBI taxonomy): domain Bacteria; kingdom Bacillati; phylum Actinomycetota; class Actinomycetes; order Mycobacteriales; family Mycobacteriaceae; genus Mycobacterium; species Mycobacterium sp. MAC_080597_8934. The sequence goes on from NZ_JAOS01000013.1 coordinate 184,711, forward strand.
ACGGGGCGATCGGCACCGACCACGTGGCGGTGATCCGGCAGTTCTTCGACCAGCTGCCGGAGGCGGTGGACGTCGAGACCTGCGAGCATGCCGAACGGCAACTGGCCGCCCAGGCAACCCAGTTCCGGCCGGATCAACTGTCCAAGCTGGCCCGCCGGCTGATGGACTGCCTCAACCCCGACGGCCGCTACAGCGACGAAGACCGGGCGCGGGCGCGCGGGCTGGTGCTGGGCAACCAGCAGGCCGACGGCATGTCCCGGCTGAGCGGATGGCTGACCCCGGAGGCGCGCGCGGGCTGGGAAGCGGTGCTGGCCAAGCTGGCCGCCCCGGGGATGTGCAACCCCGACGACGACGCGCCGGTGGTGGACGGACCGCCGCCGGAAGCGGCGGCGCAGCGCGACAGCCGCAGCGCGGCCCAGCGCAACCACGACGGCCTCAACGCGGCCCTTCGTGCGCTGCTGGCCGGCGGAAAGCTGGGGCAGCACAACGGGTTACCAGCATCGATCATCGTCACCACCACGCTGCAGGAGTTGGAATCTGCTGCCGGACAGGGCCTCACGGGCGGCGGCACCCTGTTGCCGATGTCCGATGTGATCCGGCTGGCCCGCCACGCCCACCATTAGCTCGCCGTCTTCGGCAACGGCAAACTGCTGGCGCTGTACCACACGAAACGCCTGGCCTCGCCGGGGCAGCGAATTGTCTTGTACGCCAAGGACCGTGGCTGTTCGCACCCGGGCTGCGACGTTTCGGGCTATTACTGCGAAGTCCATCATGTCACCGGTTACGCCAAATGCGGCCGCACCGACATCGACCAACTGACCTTCGCCTGCGGCGGCCATCACCCGCTGGCCGAGCAGGGCTGGATCACCCGCAAGAACGGCCGGGGCGAGACCGAATGGATCCCACCACCGCATCTGGAGCGTGGTCAGCCACGGGTGAACTCGTTTCACCACCCCGAGGACATGCTGTGCGACACCGAAGACCAGCAAGATCAGGCTGACCAACAAGACGGAGCCGACGAGGAGGACGGCGCCGCGTGAGTCAACCCGATTCGCACGCCGACGACCCGACGGCATCGTGCAGCGAGGCGAACCCGCCGGCGCGCAGCCGCTGCGCGATGCCGTCGTGAATCTGCTTGGCCCACAAGCCTCCTCCGTACACGAAGCCCGTGTAGCCCTGCAGCAAGGATGCGCCCGCGGTGATCCGCTCCCAGGCGTCGTCGGCGGTCTCGATGCCGCCGACACTGATCAGCACCAGGCGATCGCCGACCCGGCCGTAGAGCCGGCGCAACACCTCGACCGCGCGGCGGGCCACCGGCGGCCCGGAGATGCCGCCGGCACCCAGCTGGTCGACCCCCGCGGTGCGCAGGCCGTCCCGCGACACCGTGGTGTTGGTGGCGACGATGCCGGCCAGGCCGAGTTCGACGGCCAGGTCCGCGATGTCGTCGACGTCGGAGTCGGACACATCCGGCGCGATCTTCACCAGCACCGGTGTGGACGTCTCGGCGAGAACGGCCGACAGGATCGGCCGCAGCGACCCCACCGCCTGCAGATCGCGCAGCCCGGGCGTGTTCGGCGAGCTGACGTTGACCACCAGATACGACGCCAGCGGGCCGAGCAGCCGCGCGCTTGCCCGGTAGTCGTCGACGGCCTGATCCGGCGGCGTCGCCTTGGTCTTGCCGATGTTGACCCCGATCGGGATGTCGGGCTGTCGGCGGGCGAGCCGCACCGCCAGCGCGCCGGCGCCGAGATTGTTGAAGCTCATCCGGTTGAGCAGCGCCCGGTCGGCGGGCAGCCGGAACAGCCGCGGCGCCGGGTTGCCGGGCTGCGGGCCGGCGGTGACGGTGCCGATCTCGGCATATCCGAAACCCAGCGCGCCCCAGGCGTGCAGCCCCAGCCCGTCCTTGTCGAAGCCGGCCGCCAGCCCCAGCGGCCCCGGGAAGCGCACCCCGAACACCGTGCTGGCCAGCACCGGATCCGTCGGAGCCAGCAGTCGGCGCAGCAGTCGCCGGGGCCAGCCGACGGCCGTGACGCCGCGCAGCAGCGCGAACACCAGCGTGTGAATCCGCTCGGCGGGTACCAGGAAAAACAGCTGCCGCGCCACGCCATACCACCGATGGCCGCCGCCGCGCGGTGCCGGGGGCGCCCCGCTCACAGTTGCGGCTGGTCGGGCCGCCGCCCCTCGAAGCCGCCAGCATCGACACGAGATTTCTTGCGGCGCAACAACACTCGCCTGCTGCCGTCGGTGTACAGCCGCACCCTGGTCAACTCCCAGCCGCGGTATTCGGCCTCGATGGACAACCGGGTGGACGCGCTGACCCGGGTCACCTCCGGCGGCAGACGCAGCGGCACCCACTCGTATTCATCGGACAGCTCGCTGTCCCAGCCCGCGGGCAAACGGGCGCGCCGCGCCGCCGTCAACGTTTACCCGCCGCGTGGTCGATCACCTGAACTCCCGCGCCGGACCCGGACACCACGTACAGGGTGTCCGACGCTTCGTCGAAGGCCAGGGAGTTCGGTTGCTGCACGGTCGGGTAACGCACCTTTTCGACGGGAATTCCGGTGGACAGATCGTAACCAATGACGATATTGGAAACGGTCTGCGAAACCCAGGCTAACGCGCGGGAACCGGCCAGGCCGTAGGGCGCCTGAGGAACCGGGTAGGCCTGGCGCAGGATCAGCGGATCCACGCCGTACACCAGCAACTGGCCGCCGCGGGTGTCGGCCACCAGCACCCGGCCCGCCGCGTCGGCGGCCATGGTGGTGGCGCCCCGGCCGGCCCGCAGCGCCTGCTGGGCCCGGCCGTCGGCGCCGATCGTGGTCACCGAGGTCTGCCCGCGGTCCAGCACCACCGTCGTATTGCCTTGGGTGGCAAGCGAATCGACCCGCGCGAAGATCTTGCTCCGGTTGGCGACGGCCGCGGTAGACCCAGTGATAGACCGAGTGGTAGGCCCAGTGGTAGGCACAGCCGGCGTCGGGGAGGCCAGCGTGTAGACGGCGCCGTCGGCGCTGCCCAACACCAGGGCCCCGTCGGCGCGTTGGGCCACCGCGGTGAACTCGGTCTGCGCCGCATCGGCGACGCCCACCCGCACGACGCGGCCGGTCCCCAGATCCAGCACGAAGTAGCCGCCGCGGGTGGCCAGGTAGACCGTGCCGCGGCCGTCGCCGGTCAACGCGGTCGCCGGGCCGGGCAGGGCGGCGACCCGCGGCGGGACCTGCGGGTCGCCGAACAGGGTGACGCTGGCCGGATCGGAAGCCGCGGCCAGCACCGCCAGCTGGTGGGTGCCGGCGTCGAACACCGCCGCCGCGGCGTGCGTGGCCAGTGGCCGCACCGACCCGGCCGGCTGCTGCGCTGACGGCGGCGACACGGCCGCGCCCGCGGGTTCGATGGTCGGGGGCGCGCCGCGCAGCGGATTCGACGAACACCCGCTCAGCAAAAGCGCGACACCCCAAATGCAGCCTTGAATCGCCAGCTTGTGGCGCCCTCGCCGGAGCAGCGCGTGTGGTAACAGCAATGGGTTTCCCTGGGTGCGACGGCGGGTCAACACAAATTCTAGGGAACGGTTTCGCATCCAACCGGGCCGTGCTGCCTGCGTCCGGGCCCGGGGGCGAGGTATGGTCGGCCTATGGCCGTCACCGCTGACCGTCATATGGCGCAGAAAGAGTTTGCTGTCGAAGACATGTCGACAGGAATTTTCGCTAGCGGATATGGACAAGTCGGAGATGGACGCAGTTTTTCGTTCCATATCGAAAACCGCTCACTTGTCGTCGAGGTTTACCGGCCGCGCCTGGCCGGGCCCGTTCCGCAGGCCGAAGACGTGGTCGCCACCGCAGTCCGCAGCCTGGTCGACATCGACCTCACCGACGAACGCAGCTTGACCGCTGCGGTGCGCGACTCCGTGGCCCACGCGGAGCCCGTCTCCCGGTAGTCGTTTCGGGTCCGGGCGCCGCCCACCGGGTAGCGTCGGGGTCGACATGACCGTCATCCTGTTACGACACGGCCGCTCCACCTCGAACACCGCGGGCGTGCTCGCCGGCCGTTCCGAGGGTGTCGACCTCGACGACAAGGGCCGCGAACAAGCCGCCGGCCTGATCGACCGGATCGGTGACCTGCCGATCCGCGCGCTGATCAGTTCGCCCCTGCTGCGCTGCCGCCGCACTCTCGAGCCGCTGGCCGACACGCTGTGTCTGGCGCCGCTCGTCGACGACCGGCTCGCCGAAGTGGACTACGGCGAATGGACGGGCCGCAAGATCGGCGAGTTGGTGAGCGAGCCCTTGTGGAAGGTGGTGCAGGCCCACCCCAGCGCGGCGGTATTCCCCGGCGGTGAGGGCCTGGCGCAGGTGCAGGCGCGCGCGGTGGCGGCGGTCCGGGAACACGATCGGCGGCTGGCGGCAGAGCATGGCGCCGACGCGCTGTGGGTGGCGTGCACACACGGCGACGTCATCAAGGCGGTGATCGCCGACGCGTACGGCATCCACCTGGACGGCTTCCAGCGGGTCACCGCCGACCCGGCGTCGATCAGCGTGATCCGGTACACCGAGCTGCGCCCGTTTGTGTTGCACGTCAACCACACCGGCGCGCGGCTGTCCGCGCCGCTGCGGGCCGGACCGGCGCCGCCACCAGACCAGCACGACGACCAACACGACGACCAAGACCACGACACAGGCGACAAAGCGCACACGGATCCTAAGTCCAACGGCGAATCGCAGGCGGCGCCGGCGACCTCGGTGCCGTCCAGCGACGCGGTGGTCGGTGGTTCGACGGATTAATTCGGCTGCCACCTCGATCGGATCGCACAGCGATGGCGGCAGCCGGTATTTTGGAGGTTGCCATGGCCCGCGCAATTCACGTCTTCCGCACACCCGACCGCTTCGTGGCCGGGACCGTTGGCCAGCCGGGAAACCGCACCTTCTACATCCAGGCGGTGCACGACTCCCGGGTGGTGTCGGTGATCTTGGAGAAGCAGCAGGTTGCGGTGCTCGCCGAACGGATCGGCGCGCTGCTGCTGGAGGTGAACCGCAGGTTCGGCACGCCGGTGCCGCCGGAGCCCGACGAGGTCGAGGACCTGAACCCGTTGATCACGCCGGTGGACGCCGAATTTCGGGTCGGCACCATGGGGCTGGGCTGGGACTCCGAGGCGCAGACCGTGGTGGTCGAGCTGCTGGCCGTCACCGACGCGGAGTTCGACGCCTCGGTGGTGCTCGACGACACCGAGGAGGGCCCCGACGCGGTGCGGGTGTTCCTGACGCCGGAGTCGGCGCGGCAATTCGCCACCCGCTCCAACCGGGTGATCTCGGCAGGCCGTCCGCCGTGCCCGCTGTGCGACGAACCACTGGACCCGGAGGGCCATATCTGCGCACGCGCCAACGGCTATCGGCGCAGCGCGCTGCTCGGGTCTGACGATGACCCCGAGATATGACGACCGTGAGGTGTTGCGCGACGGCGAGCTGACGGTCATCGGACGGATCCGCTCGGCCAGCAACGCCACCTTCTTGTGCGAGGCGACGCTCGGCGACCGCGCCGTGCACTGCGTCTACAAGCCGGTCGCGGGGGAGGCGCCGCTGTGGGACTTTCCCGACGGAACGCTGGCCGGCCGCGAACTGGGCGCCTACCTGGTGTCCACGCAGCTGGGCTGGAACCTGGTGCCCTACACGGTGATTCGGGACGGCCCGGCCGGTCCCGGCATGCTGCAGCTGTGGGTGCGGCAACCCGGCGATGCGGTCGGTGAGGTCAGTGAGGCCGGCGAGTCGGGTGCTGAACAGCCCGATCCGGGACCGGACCTGGTCGACCTGTTCCCCGTCGGCGCCTCGCCGCCGGGCTACCTGCCGGTGCTGCGCGCTTACGACTACGCCGGCGACGAGGTGGTGCTGATGCACGCCGACGACCCTCGGCTGCGCCGGATGGCCGTGTTCGACGTGCTGGTCAACAACGCCGACCGCAAGGGCGGGCACATCCTGTGCGGCGTCGACGGCCGGGTCTACGGCGTCGACCACGGGGTGTGCCTGCACGTGGAGAACAAGCTGCGGACGGTGTTGTGGGGCTGGGCCGGCAAGCCGGTCGACGACGACAGCCTGGCCGCCGTCGCCTGCCTGGCCGAGGCGCTCACCGGCCCGTTCGGCGACGAACTGGCCGAGCAGATCACCCGGGCGGAGATCGCCGCGCTGCGCCTACGCGCGCACGCGCTGCTGGACAATCCGGTGATGCCCGGCCCCAACCGGCATCGCCCGATCCCGTGGCCGGCCTTCTAGGCTTTCCGGGCTTTTCGGGCTTTTCCGGCCGGGCGCCGCCGTCGGCGATACTGAAGCGGTGACCCCCCGCAACCCGTCGGACGAGATGACCGACGCCGCGCTGGCCGCCGATCTCGCCGCCGAAGCGGGGGAATTACTGCTGAAGGTCCGCGACGAGGTCGGCTTCGGCTATCCGTGGGCGCTCGGCGACGCGGGCGACAGCCTGGCGAATGCGCTGATCCTGGGACGGTTGCAGGCCGAGCGGCCGGACGATGCCGTGCTCAGCGAGGAGGCCTACGACGACCTGTCCCGGCTGCAGCACGACCGGGTGTGGATCATCGACCCGCTGGACGGCACGCGCGAGTTCTCCACGCCGGGCCGCGACGACTGGGCCGTGCACGTCGCGCTGTGGCAGCGCCCGACCAACGGCCGGCGCGAGATCACCGACGCCGCGGTGTCATTGCCGGCCCGCGGCAACATCGTCTACCGCAGCGACACCGTCACCGCCAGCGCCGCGCGCGTCGGCGTCACCGACACCATCCGCATCGCCGTCAGCGCCACCCGGCCGCCCGCCGTTTTGCACCGGATGCGCCAGCGGTTGCCCATCCAGCCCGTCGCGATCGGTTCGGCCGGCGCCAAGGCGATGGCGATCATCGACGGCGTGGTCGACGCCTATCTGCACGCCGGGGGTCAGTGGGAGTGGGACTCGGCCGCCCCGGCCGGGGTGGTGATGGCCGCCGGGATGCACGCATCGCGGCTGGACGGTTCGCCGATGCGCTACAACCAGCTCGACCCCTACCTGCCGGACTTCGTCATGTGCCGCGCCGAGCTGGCGCCCGTGCTGCTGGGCGCGATCCGCGACGCGTGGCGCTAGGTGATCGAGCATCCAGTCCCGCCACTTGCCCAGCCACCGGGCACGGCAGCCGACCCCCATTTGCTGCCGCAGCGGCTGCGCGGCCCGCAGCCGGGCGGCCACCGCCTCGACTGCGGCGGGGCCCGCCACCGGGAGGCGGCCCACGACCTGTCCGGTGGCAGGGCAGGTGACGACGATTTCTTGGGGAGTGCCCGGGCCCGCGGTGTCGGTTCGGTCAGTTTGTGTCGGTCGACATGACAACCACCCCGTTCGGCGGCCTCGACCGGATTTGCTCGATACCCGACCCAGCAAACCACAAATCGGGCGGGGGTGATAGCGCGGCCCGGGCGCCGCGCGGCGGGCGACGCAGCCCCGCCGAGCGGCCCCGCCTAGGCTGATTGTCATGCGGTCGTGGTCCTCCCCACAGGTTCCCCAATTACCGGGACGCGGCCCCGAGCTTCGGCTGTATGACACCTCCGATCGGCAGGTGCGCCCCGTGGCGGCCGGCGCCGGGCCCGGTTCGGCCGCCACCATGTACGTCTGCGGCATCACCCCCTATGACGCGACCCACCTGGGCCACGCCGCAACCTATTTGGCGTTCGACCTGATCTACCGGCAGTGGCTCGATCTCGGGCACGACGTGCACTACGTGCAGAACGTCACCGACGTCGACGATCCGCTGTTGGAGCGCGCCGCGCGGGACGGCATCGACTGGCGGGCACTGGCCGAGCGCGAGGTGTCGCTGTTCCGCGAAGACATGGCCGCGCTGCGCATCTTGGCGCCCCGCGACTACGTCGGGGCGACCGAGGCGATCGCCGACGTGGTCGAGCTGGTCGAGAAGATGCTGGCGTCCGGCGCGGCCTATGTCGTCGACGGCGAATTCCCCGACATCTACTACCGCGCCGACGCCACGCTGCAGTTCGGTTACGAATCGGGCTACGACCGCGAGACCATGCTGCGACTGTTCGCCGAGCGCGGCGGCGACCCGCAGCGGCCCGGCAAGACCGACGCGCTCGACGCCCTGCTGTGGCGGGCGGCGCGGCCCGGCGAGCCCAGCTGGCCGTCGCCGTTCGGCAACGGCCGGCCGGGTGGCACGTCGAGTGCGCGGCGATCGCGCTCAGCCGCATCGGCAGCGGCCTGGACATCCAGGGCGGTGGCAGTGACCTGATCTTCCCGCATCACGAATTCACCGCCGCGCACGCCGAATGCGTGCGCGGCGAGCGGCGATTCGCCCGCCACTACGTGCACGCCGGGATGATCGGCTGGGACGGGCACAAGATGTCCAAGAGCCGCGGCAACCTGGTGCTGGTGTCGCAGCTGCGCGGCCGCGGGGTGGAGCCGGCGGCCATCCGGCTGGGCCTGCTGGCCGGGCACTTCCGCGGGGACCGCTACTGGAGCGACCAGGTGCTCGACGAGGCGACCGCCCGGCTGCGGCGCTGGCGCACCGCGACCGCGCTGCCCGCCGGACCGGACGCCACCGACGTGATCGCCCGAGTGCGCCAATACCTGGCCGACGACCTCAACACGCCTAAAGCGCTTGCCGCACTTGATGGTTGGACCACCGATGCGCTCGACTACGGCGGCCACGACACCGCGGCGCCGCGGCTGGTGGCAACCGCCGTCGATGCGCTCCTGGGAGTGGCCCTGTAGCCGATGCGCCTCGGTCCGTCCTGAAAGAGGCTGCCGCGCAATATCATTCGATGGGCGCCTGGACGCGAACCCGAAGCGACAGCGGCCGGCTCGTGCCGCGCGTTTCGATGACGCTTCCGGTGCAGACGGGTCCGGTGCATACGCCTGGGGCGCCGTTTCGGCAAGTCGCCGGTGAACAGTGCGGCGCTTCGGGGCGGTTATCCACAGCCGGGCGGCATTGGCGATTTCTGTTGTCGGTATCGCGCGGTTGAATGTCGAGCGTGGAGCTGGACCGGGCGGTGAGGCTGCGAGGCGGCGTGTGTCGACGTCACCGCAAATTGTGTCGATGTTTGCTAGAAATTGATCTTGGTACGTCCCGCGAGCCTATGAAACAGCTGTATAACTGCAACAATAATTAACACAGACGTCGAAACAGGGCGGCTCACTAAATTTGCTGTGAAGTCTAGCCCGGGAGTATATTTCTCGGCAACTGCTGGACCCTAGAAGGAGTAAGTCCGGTGCATACGACGAGTGGGCTCGCGGGGCCGTCACCAGACGGTCTGTCGCGTCGACCGCCGCGTCGTGATCGTCGGCCACAAGAGCGTCGCGTGGCCGCTACCGCTCGAGTCGAACGTGGGCCCGAGTCGGATTTTGGACGCGCTCCACTGGGCTCGCGCCTGGCTTCGCGGAACGCGAACGCGCCAGTGCTTTCCCACACCAGCTAGGGGTTTCCGATGCCTGGGGAAGTCGGGTCGTGGCCCATCGTGGGCCGAGAGGCGGAGCTGCGCCGGTCACTGGCGGCGCTGAGCAACGCGGAGTTCCACGGGGTGGCGTTGGTCGGTGACGCCGGTGTGGGCAAGTCGACGCTGGCGCGCATGCTGGCCAAGACCGTCGAGTCTGCGGGGCGCACGGTCCGATTCGCGCTGGGCACCCAGACGGGCTCCGCCGTGCCTCTGGGCGCGTTCTCGCATGCCGTCAGCCTCATGGCGGTGAACGAACCCGCGGTCATGCTGGCGGCGGCGCACAACACCTTGAGCCAGGACAAGAACTTGGTGGTCGTGGTCGACGACGCGCAACTGCTCGACCCGTTGTCGGCCACCTTGGTCAACCAACTCGCGGCCTGGCGCAGCGCGCGGCTGATCGTGACGATCCGCTCCGGCGAGCCGGTGCTGGATGCGGTGACCGCGTTGTTGAAAGAGCGCCTGCTGCTGACGGTGCACGTCGATCCGTTCACCCGCGAACAGACCGAGCTGCTGGCCGGCACGGTGCTGGGCGGGCCGGTCGATCCCTGGGTGGTCGACGAGCTGCTGCAGCGCAGCTCCGGAAACCCGTTGCTGCTGCGTGGCTTTCTGACCGCGGGCCGTGACACCGGGGCGCTGTTCCGCACCGCGGAAGGCTGGCAACTGCGGGGACCGCTGCGCGGGGATCGCGAACTGCACGACGCTCTGGAGTACCGGCTGCAGTCGCTGAGCTCCGAGGAGCGCGAGGTGGTGGAGATTCTGGCCACCGCCGGCTTACTCAACTGGGACATACTGCGTGACATCTGTGATGCCGAGGCGGTGGCGGCCCTGGAGCGCCGCGGCTTGATCCGGTTGGTGACCGACGGATCTCACGCCGTGGCACAGCTGACCCACCCGATGCTCGGCGAAGCGGCGACCCGCCACGCCGGCATGGTGCGCACCCGCCAACTCAACGGCAAACTGGCGCGAGCGCTGCAAAAGCATGAGCGGACCGGGAGCCGACACCTGCGGTTGCCCCATCTGCAAAGCCGGATCCGATTGGCGGAGTTCATGCTGCACAGCGACATGGAGCCCGACCTCGACGTGATCACCGAAGCCGCGCGGGACGCGCTGGCGATGTCGAACGTGCAGCTGGGCGAGGAACTCGCGAGGTTCGCACTCGATCGTGGTGGTGGCCTGCCGGCCGCGTTGGTCCTCGCCGAGGCGGTGAGTTGGCAGGGCCGTGGCGAGGAAGCCGGTTTCGTGCTGGCCCACGCCGAACCCGACGGCGACGACGACTGGCTGATCGCGCGGTGGGGCTGCCTGCGCGCCGCCAACCTGTTCTGGGGTTGCGGTGACGCCGAAGCCGCCCGGCGCGAAGCCGACACCGTGAAGAAGCGTGTTTCGTCCGAGGCCGGCCTGCACCTCATCGACGCGCTCGAGCTGTCCATGGCCTTCTTCCGTGGCGACGTCGAGACGACGACCGAGCTCGGGCCCGGCCTGTGCGAATCCGATGCGGTGCCGATGGCGACGACGTGGGCGGCGGTGCCGACCTGCGCCGCGTTGGCCGCGACCGGCCGCTATTCCGAAGTCGGCCGCATCGCCGACATCGGGGTGCGTGCCGCCATGTCGTGCGGGATGGGATTGCATCGATTCAACATCGGGATCAGCGAGATCATCGCGGCGACGGACGCCGGGGACGACCGCGCGGCCGAACGGATCTACAAGCGTTACGCCGCGATGGCCGAAGGCCTTCCCGGCGCGGAGGCCATGGTCGACGCGATGCTCGGGGTCGTCCGGCTCGCCCGCGGCGAATTCCCCGCGGCCTGCGCCGCGTTCACCCGTTCGATCTCCTTGTTCGCCAAGGGCTTTCCGTCGCCCTGGCTGGTGGTCGTGGGTGCCTTTCAAGCCCAGGCCGAGGGGGCGCGCGGCGACAGCACGGCGGCCGCCGCGGCGTTATGGCGGGCGGACCGGGCCTACGGGCCGCACGCGGCGGTGTTCCTCCCCGAACTCGAGCTCGCCCGGGCCTGGGAAAGGGCCGCCGCCGGCGACACCCAGGCCGCCACGACCCATGCCACGCAGGCGGCGGAGATCGCGCGCGCCGCCGGGATGCACGCGGCGGAGATGCGCACACGCCATGCCGCGGTGCGATTCGGCGACCGTTCACAGACCGCGCGGCTGGAGCGGCTTGCTCGCATCCTGGATACACCGCTGGCCGAAGCGGCCGCGGACCATGCCCGCGGTCTGACGCAACGCGACGGCGATCTGCTCGATGCCGCGGCGCAACAATTCGCCGACCTCGGTGCCCTGGCGTGCGCCGCCGACGCGGCGGCTCAGGCGGCCGGCGAACATGCCCGTCGGGGCGACCGCGGGAAGAAATTCGAATCGTCGGCCTGGGCGCATGCGCTGGCCAGCCGGTACGAGCTGCACACGCCGGCGGTCGAGGCGGCGGCGCGCCCGCTGCCCTTCAGTGGACGGGAACGTCAGATCGTGAATCTGGTGGCGGCCGGCCTGTCCAACCGCGAGATCGCCGACCGGCTGGTCATCTCGGTGCGCACGGTGGAGGGGCACCTCTATCGCCTTTTCACCAAACTCGGGATCAACAGTCGCGAGCAGCTCACCCTACTGGTGGCCCGAGAGCCGCGCGGACGAAGAGAGCTATTGGGCCACAGCAACCCGTCGCTTGGTGATCAGGACGACGTTCACCCCCACGCGGGCTAAGTTCTTATCGGCACCCTATGGAGCCTTTGAGAGTCGCTACTCTATCTCGACGCGCGCACCACTCGACTTGCCGACAGAGTCCGGCGACGCCCGCTCCACCCGCCATACGCTCCCGCGCATGACAGGCAGTCGGAAGCATACGGCGGTAACCGCTCGTGATGGCGACCCGTCCGGACCCGCGGCTGCGGTTTCGTTGCGGAGATCCCAGCTGGGCGAGGACGCACCGGGGTCGGTTTGTTCGGGCAGGACCGCGATTTCGGACAGCTCCTTCCGGCTTTATCTGGCTGCGGCTCGTTCCGGCTTCATGTAGTGCCGGGCCGCCCAGCAGGTGAGGGAGATATATCCGTGACGCAGCGGGTAAATGGGTCAACCTGGCCCATTGTGGGACGCGATGTGGAATTTCGGCGATCGCTCGCGGCGCTCAACAACGGGGAATTCCACGGGGTGGCGTTGGTCGGCGACGGCGGTGTGGGCAAGTCGACGCTGGCGCGCATGCTGGCCAAGACGGTCGAGTCCGCCGGGCGCACGGTGCGATTCGCGCTCGGTACCCAGACGGGCTGGGCGGTGCCGCTGGGCGCGTTCTCGCGCGCGGTGAGCCTCGGGGTCGGGCACGAACCGGCGATCATGCTGGCCGCCGCGCACAACACCTTGGGTCAGGACAAGAATTTGGTGGTGGTGGTCGACGAGGCGCAGTTGCTCGATCCGTTGTCGGCCACCTTGGTGAATCAGCTTGCGGCCGGGCGCAGTGCGCGGCTGATCGTGACGATCCGCTCCGGTGAGCCGGTGCTGGATGCGGTGACCGCGTTGTTGAAAGAGCGCCTGCTGTTGACGGTGCACGTCGATCCGTTCACCCGCGAACAGACCGAGCTGTTGGCCGGCGCGGTGTTGGGTGGGCCGGTCGACACGCGGTTGGTGGATGAGCTGTTCGAGCGCAGCGCGGGAAACCTGTTGCTACTGCGTGGTTTTCTGACGGCGGGCGTGGAAAGCGGCGCGCTGGTTCACACCGAACAGGGCTGGCAACTGCAGGGTCCGCTGCGCGGGGATCGCGAACTGCACGATGCCCTGGAGTACCGGCTGCAGTCGCTGAGTTCCGAGGAGCGCGAGGTGGTGGAAGTACTGGCCACCGCCGAGCTGCTGGAGTGGGAGATCTTGCGCGACATCTGCGATGCCGACGCGATGGCAAGCCTGGAGCGCCGCGGCCTGATCCAGTTGGTGACCGACGGATCGCACACCCTGGTGCAGTTGAATCACCCGATGCTCGGCGAAGCGGCGACCCGCCACGCCGGGGTGGTGCGCTCGCGGCAGCTCAACGGGATCCTGGCGAAGACCCTGCGCAAGCACCTACGGGCGGCGGGGCGGCGCTCACAAATCTCCGACCCCCGCGGTCGAATCCAGTTGGCGCAGTTCATAATGCGCAGCGACTTGGAGCCCGATCTGGATGTGGTCATCAAGGCGGCGGCCGATGCGATGGCCATGTCGAACGTCGTGCTGGGCGAGCAGCTGGCGACGTTTGCGGTCGACCGTGGTGGTGGCCTGCCGGCCGCGTTGGTGCTCGCCGAGGCGGTGAGCTGGCAGGGCCGCGGCGAGGAGGCAGATTCCATCCTGCTGGGCGCCGACGTCGATGATGCCGACGAATGGCTGATCGCGCGATGGGGCTGCCTGCGCGCCGCCAACCTGGCCTGGGGATGCGGGGACGCCGAGGGTGCAACGCGGGTACTGGCCGAGGTGAAACAGCGCCTGGCGACCGAGGGCAGCCTGCAGCTGATCGATGCGCTGGATGTGTCGATCGGGTTCTTCCGCGGCGACATCGCCCGGACGATCGAATTCGGGCCGGGCCTGTGCGAACCGGATGTCGTGCCGATGGCGACCGTGTGGGCGGCTGTCGCGACATGCGGCGCCTTGACCGCGGTGGGACGTTTTTCCGAGGTCGGCCGCATCGCCGCTGCCGGCGTGCGCGCGACGGCGCAGTGCCGGGCGGGAGCGCAGCGGTTCGCCATCGGACTGGCCGAGGTCATGGCCGCGACCGCTGCCGGTGACTATCCGGCGGCCGAGCGAATCCACAAGCGTTACGCCGCACTGGCAACCGGCCTTCCCGCAGCGGAGGCCATGGTCGACGCGATGCTCGGCGTCCTGCAGCTCACCCGCGGTGAGCTGCAGGAGGCCTGCGCCACCCTCGACCGGTCGATTTCCCAGCTTTCCCAAGGCTTTCCATTACCGTGGCAGCTCGTCGTGGGCGCCTTGCAGGCACAGGCCGAAGGGGCCCGCGGGGACAGCGCGGCGGCCGCCGTGGCGCTGCGGCGGGTCGAGGAAGCCTACGGACCGCACGTCGCGGTGTTCCTGCCGGAACTCGAGCTCGCCCGGGCCTGGGAGCGGGCGGCGGCCGGCGATACGGCGGGCGCTCAGACGCAGGCAATGCAGGCGGCGCAGACTGCGCGGAAAGCCGGCATGCACCTGGTCGAGATGCGGGCACGCCATGCGGCCCTTCGCTTCGGCGATCGTGCGCAGGCCGCGCGAGTAGACGAGTTGGCCAGCATCCTGAACTCCCCGTCGGCCCAGGCGGTCGCCGACCATGCCCGCGGTCTGGCTCAGCACGACGGCGATCTGCTCGACGCCGCGGCCCACCGCTTCGCCGACCTCGGCGCCTTGGCCTTCGCCGCCGATGCGGCGGCTCAGGCGGCCAGCGAACATGCCCGCCGGGGCGACCGTCGCAAGGAGGTCGAGTCGTCGACCTGGGCGCACGCGTTGGCCGGCCAATGCGGGTCGCGCACACCGGCGCTCGACGCGGCGGCGCGCCCGCTGCCGTTCAGCGGACGGGAACGTCAGATCGTGAATCTGGTGGCGGCCGGCCTGTCCAACCGCGAGATCGCCGACCGGCTGGTGATCTCGGTGCGCACGGTGGAGGGACACCTCTATCGCCTCTTCACCAAGCTTGGCATCAACAATCGCGACCAACTCATCCAACTGATCCGCCGCGACGCATCGTGACCACACACGCTCTTCGGACACTCGCGTGGGGTCTCGGCCGATCGGGTGCGGCTGCCGCGCAGGTCGCCTCGACCTGGCGGGGCCCAGGCCGTCCATGATCCGAAAGACGCTCGTGCGCAACCGCATAGCCCCGGTGCTGCCCGCCGCGACTCCGGGGCGCGGAATGCATGCCTTTCGCTGATCGCCGACCCGTCGAGCGCTCGGTGACCACTGGTCAAAACCGCCGCCCGCGGGCCGTTACGCACCACCGGAAGGATGACTACTCGATCTGTGCGCGCGTGGCACTCAAGTCGAATCAATCCGTCCGTGAGGCCCGAGCGAGCAAACTTAAGCTGCCGCACATGACATCATGCCTGGCGGGCATGGCCGGTTGGACTCGCATGGTTGCGGAATTCGGCCGGATCCTCCAGCACCCGCCACAATGCCTCGACCGAGCCGGGGCGGGCAGGCACTACACCCACGCCGTTTCTCGAGGTTGAAATCATGTCTCACAGCCACCGGTTGGTCGACCATATCGTCGGGTATCTCGCGTCGATCGGAGTGGACTGCATCTTCGGCGTCGATGGCGCCAACATCGAGGACCTGTACGACGCCGCATTCCTGCACTCGGACATGGACGCGGTGCTGGCCAAACACGAGTTCTCCGCCGTGGCGATGGCCGACGGATACAGCCGCAGCGGCGGCGGCTTCGGCGTGGTGGCCACCTCCGCGTGGGGCGCGCTGAACCTCGTTGCCGGCCTCGGGGAATTGTTTACCAGCCGCGTGCCGCTACTGGCGTTGGTGGGCCAGCCGCCGTCCACGATGGATGGTCGCGGCGGCTTTCAGGACACCAGCGGCCGCAACGGTTCACCGAATGCCGAGGCGCTGTTCTCCGAGGTGTCGGTGTTGTGCCGACGAGTCCAGACCCCGGCGGACATCGCATTGGCGCTGCCCGCCGCCGTGGCGGCCGCGCGAACCGGTGGCCCCGCGGTGCTGTTGCTGCCCAAAGACATTCAGCAAGCTGACGTGACCAGCAACGGCTACCTGCCCGAGCCCGGAATCGAGCGGCCACGAGACATCGGTGATCCACGCCCGATCGTGGCAGCGCTGCGCCGGGCGAGCGGTCCGGTGACGATCATCGCCGGTGAGCAGGTGGTTCGAGACGATGCGCGAGCCGAACTGGCGTCGTTGCGGGCGGTGCTGCGCGCGCGGGTGGCGTGCGTGCCCCATGCCAAGGATGCCGCCGGCACACCGGGTTTCGGGTTGTCGTCGGCGCTCGGCGTCACCGGCATCATGGGCCACCCTGGCGTGGTGGAAGCGGTGGCCGACAGCGCGTTGTGCCTGGTGGTGGGCACCCGGCTTGCGGTGACCGCCCGCGCCGGCCTGGACGATGCCCTGGCCGCGGTGCCCACCATCTCGCTAGGGTCGGCGCCGCCGTACCTGGCCTGCACTCACATCCACACGGACGATCTGCGGGCTTCGCTGCGAATGCTGACGAGCGCGCTGACCGGCCGTGAGCGCCCGACCGGAATCCGGGTACCCGATGCGGTGTCCAGAACCGAGTTGAATCCGCCGCGATTCGACGGCCCCGGCGTGCGCTACCGCGAAGCGATGAGCATGCTCGACCGCGTATTGCCCGACGGGTCCGACATCGTCGTCGACGTCGGCAGTTGCGGGGCAGCCGCCGTCCACTACCTACCGGTCCGGCGCGGCGGCCGATTCGTGGTCGCACCCGGCATGGGCTACAGCTTTGGCGCCGGCATCGGAATGGCCGTGCGGCGGAGGAAATTCGGGCGGCGCGGACATGTCGTGGTGATAGCCGGGGACGGCGCGTTTTTCATGCACGGCATGGAGGTGCATACCGCTGTGCAATACCGACTGCCGGTGGCGTTCGTCTTGATCAACAACAACGCGCAGGCCATGTGCGCAATGAGCGAAAAGTTGTGCTACGGGAATCGGCACAGTTACAACACGTTCGCGCCCAGTCGGCTCGGCGCCGGCCTCGCCGCAATGTTCCCGGAACTTCCCTCGGTCGACGTCGACGACGTCGATGGCTTCGGCGCTGCCGTGCAGTCGGCGCTGGAGGTCGAGGGGCCGTCAGTGATCGGCGTCGAATGCTCCGCCGAGGAAGTGCCGCCCGTCTCGACCTTTCTCGGGCCTGTGACGCCGAAATCAGTTGAGTGCCAACATGGCATGGCGCAGGACAGAATCGATGCCATCGTCGGCGCCTGACGGCACGCCGACCCCACCGGCACCGGCGCCCTGTCAATGCATGCCCGAGCCCAGGTAGAGCCCCGATAGAGACCAGATAGCGAATGCTCGACGCAGGGTTCAACCCCTGGCCCGTCGGGGATCCGCTCTGTCGTCGTCATGATCGCGCCCCAAACCTGCGCTCTCGACGGAAACGACTGTCGCAGAATCGATTCCGCAGACCACGTGCATATCAGGTGAGAGCTTGTTTGTCACTACGTAAGCCGCGCTGCGGGCTTGCGTTCGCCACTCTATGTACTCGCAGTTACTACGCTACCCGGCTTGATGGGCCATGCAACAGGATTGAAACCCATACGCTCCCGGTCATATCGAGATCGTTGCTCGGTCAAGCCCCCGAGTGCCCGATCGAAACCAACAGGCGCACCGAAGTGCCCGACTCATGTCAAACGAGGACCTGGAGGACAAGTGAGTACCAATCCGTTCGACGACGACAATGGCAGCTTTTTCGTCCTGGTCAACGACGAAGAACAACACAGCCTGTGGCCGGCGTTCGCCGACATTCCGGCCGGCTGGCAGATGGTTTACGGCGAAGCGGATCGCGCTGCGTGCCTGGACTACATCGAACAGAACTGGCCCGATATCCGCCCGAAGACTTTACGGGACAGGCTGGCGGCGCAGCGCCGCGGTGCTGGCAAGTAACCCGCAAAGGAATTCCGATGACGATCGATGACCGGGCACTGCACGTTGGGCGAGAACGACTGACGGAACTCGATGGTGGGCCATTCCCGCTAACACGCGGACAGCTCGACATCTGGCTCGCACAGGAAACGGATCAGCAGGGTGCGAGGTGGCAGCTGGGCTACCTGCTGCGAATCGAAGGCACCGTCGACCCGTGGTTGCTGGAGCACACGATCCGGCAAGTGGTGCGCGAAGCCGAACCACTCCGAGCCGCCTTTTTCCAGGTGGATGGCCAGGTTTTCCAGAAGGCCGTCGATTACCCGGACGTCGAGCTCGCGTGCTATCAGCGGATGGGCTCGCAAGATCCGGTCCAGGAAGCCTACCGGCTGGCGGCCTCGATTCAGCGCACCGTGATGCCGCTCGATGGCCCGCTGTTCAAATTTGCGTTGTTGCAGACCCGCGTGGACGAATTCTATCTATTCGTGTGCTGCCACCACATCGTGGCGGACGGAATCGGTCTTGCTCTCATTTGCCACCGCATCGGGGATGTCTACAACGCGTTGGCCTCGGGCGCGCCGATTCCCCCCGCCTATTTCGGGTCGCTGAGTGATTTGATTGCCTGCGAGGCCGAATACCAAGCGTCCACCGATTACCTCGATGATCGGGCCTATTGGGCCGAGAACCTGCCGTCGGAAAGCGAACCGGGTTATCGGTTCGCGCCCGCCTCGGAGCGGGAACCGTACGAATCTTCCGCGCCGATCGAGTTGGACCCGGTCGCCGTCGCCGGGATACAGAAGTTGTCACAGGAGCTGGGGGTGCGTCGCTCGTCGGTGCTGGCCGCGGCGTGCGCGCTGCTGGTGGGCGGGTGCGACCTGGAAAATTCGGAGATCGTGTTCGAGTTTCCGGTGAGTAGGCGGGTGCGTCCGGAAGCGCAGACGGTGCCCGGAATGATTACCGGATTCGTCCCCCTGGTCCTGAAAGCTTCGCCGGGCTCGTCGGTCACGAGTTTTTGTGAGCATGTCGACACACGGCTGGGAGAAGCGCTCCAACATCAGCGGTTCCCGGTGCACACCATCGAGAACAAGCGTCGCGGGTCCACGCAGACGTCAAATCGGGTAATTCTCAATTTCATTCCGACGACAAACCTGGCCAACATCGCCGGTGCCAGGGTTTCGGGAACCCTGACCCACACCAACCTCGTCGACCAGCTTGGACTGGACTTCTTCAGCGACCACGATCGGCTATTCCTCGGCATGCAGCCCGGCGCGACAACGGGTGGATTCGGCGGCGCCGGGCAATGGCTTTCTGATTGTGACGTCCACGATGTGGTCGGGCGGTTGGAGCGGGTGTTGGTGGCGATGACGGCTGATCCGGGGCGGCGGTTGTCGTCGGTGGATGTGCTGGGTGTGGGTGAGCGGGTGCGGTTGGATGAGCTTGGTAACAAGGCGGTTTTGGCCGGCCCGCAGGGTGGTTCGGTGTCGATTCCGGATTTGTTTGCTCGGCATGTGGCCGGGACGCCGGATGCGGTGGCGGTGAGCTTCGATGGCCGTTCGGTGAGCTATCGGCAGCTGGATGAGGCGTCGAATCGGTTGGCGCATCTGCTGGTCGCTCGCGGGGTGGGTCCGGGTGAGCGTGTGGCGCTGCTGTTTTCGCGGTCGGTCGAGGCGGTCGTGGCGATGTTGGCGGTGCTCAAGACGGGGGCGGCGTATCTGCCGATCGACCCGGGGGTGCCGGACGAGCGGGTCGGGTTTGTGTTGGCCGATGCCGCGCCGATCGCCGCGATCACCGGCGCCGGGCTGGCGGAGCGGTTGGACGGGCATGACGTGGAGGTCATCGACGTCGACGATCCCGCTGCCACCGGGGTGGTGGAGGCCTATCCCGGCACGGCACCACCGGCGCCGGCCCCTGACGATGTCGCCTATGTGATTTACACGTCGGGCACCACGGGTGTGCCCAAAGGCGTTGCGGTCACTCACCGCAACGTGACCCAGCTGTTGGGGGCGTTGGATGCCGGGTTGCCGGCCCCGGGCGTGTGGGCGTTGTGTCACTCGTTGGCGTTCGACGTGTCGGTGTGGGAGATATTTGGTGCGCTGTTGCGCGGTGGGCGGTTGGTGGTGGTGCCGGAGTCGGTGACCGTTTCTCCGCAGCAGCTGCACGGCATGTTGGTGGCCGAACAGGTCAGCGTGTTGACCCAGACCCCCTCGGCGGTGGCGGCATTGCCGGTCGAGGGGTTGGAGTCGGTGGCCTTGGTGGTGGTCGGTGAGGCGTGTCCGGTGGAGGTGGTGGATCGGTGGGCGCCGGGTCGGGTGATGGTCAACGCCTACGGGCCGACCGAGACCACCATGTGCGTGGCCATCAGCGCACCACTAGAGCCCGGATCGGGCGTGCCACCCATCGGTGCGCCGGTATCGACCGCCGCACTGTTCGTCCTCGACCGGTGGTTACGCCCTGCTCCCGCCGGGGTGGTCGGGGAGTTGTACGTCGCCGGCGTGGCGTGGCGATCGGGTATACGGGCCGGGCCGGGTTGACCGCCTCACGGTTCGTGGCGTGCCCGTTCGCCAGTATGTCGGGGCAGCGGATTTATCGGACCGGGGATTTGGTGCGTTGGCGTGCCGACGGGCAGCTGGATTATCTGGGGCGGGCCGATGAGCAGGTCAAGATCCGCGGCTATCGCATCGAGCTGGGTGAAATCCGTTCGGCGCTAGTGGATTTGGACGGTGTGGAGCAGGCGGCGGTGATCGCCCGCGAGGACCGCCCGGCGACAAACGACTGGTCGCCTACGTCACCGAAGCAGGAACCGGAACCGCCGACCCGCCGAGATCCGCGCCCGGCTGGCGAAGCGGTTGCCCGAGTACATGGTGCCGGCCGCGGTGGTCGTGCTGGACGCGCTGCCACTGACGGTCAACGGCAAACTCGACACCCGCGCCCTGCCCGCACCCGAATTCCGGAACGCCGGTTATCGCGCACCGTCCAACGCGATCGAGGAGATCCTGGCCGGCATCTATGCCGACGTGCTCGGACTGGACCGAGTCGGCGTGGACGACTCGTTCTTCGATCTGGGCGGGGATTCGCTTGTGGCGACACGTCTTATCGCCGCGATCGAAACCACGCTGAATGCCGACCTTTCGGTGCGTGCGGTGTTCGAGGCGCCGACGGTGAGCCAGTTGGCGCTGCGTGTCGGTTCCGATCGGGGCCGGCGGGAACCGTTGGTGGCCGCGGAGCGGCCGGCGGTGGTGCCGTTGTCGTTCGCCCAGCAGCGGTTGTGGTTCATCGACCAACTGCAAGGGCCTTCGCCGATCTACAACATGGCTGCCGCGTTGCGGCTGACCGGACGCCTGAACGCCGACGCGTTGGGGACGGCGTTGGCGGATGTGGTGGCCCGCCAGGAAAGCCTGCGCACCGTATTCCCGGCCGTACATGGAATACCCGAGCAGGTGGTGATCCCGGCCGAGCGGGCCGACTTCGGCTGGCAGGTCGTCGATGCCAGCGGCTGGCCGGAAAGCCGGCTGGGTGAGGCCATCGAGGCTGCGGCGCGCTATTCGTTTGATTTGGCTAATGAGATCCCGTTGCGGGCAAGGCTTTTCCGGATCGCCGACGATGAGCATGTGTTGGTGGCCGTGCTGCATCACATCGCCGCCGATGGTTTGTCGATGGCCCCGCTGGTGGCCGATCTGGGCATGGCCTATGCCAGCCGGTGTGCCGGGCATGCACCGGGCTGGGCGCCGTTGCCGGTGCAGTATGCCGACTACTCCTTGTGGCAGCGCGCGCTGCTGGGCGATGTGGCCGATGCCGAGAGCCCGATGGCTGCGCAGCTGGCGTATTGGGAGCAGGAGTTGGCCGGGTTGCCCGAGCGGCTGGCGTTGCCCACCGACCGGCCCTATCCGCCGGTGGCCGATTACCGCGGGGCGAGTGTGATGGTGGAGTGGCCGGCCGAGCTGCAGCAGCGGGTACGCACGGTGGCCCGCGAGCACAACGCCACCAGCTTCATGGTGGTCCAGGCCGGCCTGGCCGTCCTGCTGGCCAAACTCAGCGCCAGCCGCGATCTCGCGATCGGATTCGCCATCGCCGGGCGGCGTGAGCCGGCGCTCGACGAGTTGGTGGGATTCTTCGTCAACACCCTGGTGCTGCGAGTGCAGGTGGCCGGCGATCCCAGCTTCACCGAAATGCTGGCTCAGGTGCGCGCGCGCAGCCTGGCCGCCTACGACCACCAAGACGTGCCCTTCGAGGTACTGGTGGAACGGCTCAACCCCACCCGCAGCCTGGCCCATCACCCGCTGGTACAGGTGCTGTTGGCCTGGCAGAACTTCACCGGCCTGGATGACGCCTCGGCGGCCGGGTTGGCCGTCGGCGACCTTCGAGTCACCCGGCTGCCGCTGGATACCCAGTCGGCGCGCACGGATCTGACATTCACGCTGTCCGAACGTTTCACCGAGTCCGGTGAGCCCACCGGGATCGGCGGTTCGGTGGAGTTTCGCACCGACGTGTTCGACCCGGAAAGCATCCAGACGCTGATCGAGCGGTTGCGGCAAGTGTTGATGGCGGTTACCGCCGCGCCCACACGTCGGCTCTCGTCGGTTGACGTGCTCGTCGAAGCTGAATACGGCCGCCTGCATCGGTGGAGCAATCGGGCGGCGTTGGCCAGGCCCGCACCCGCACCGGTATCGATTCCCACGCTGTGGGCAGCCCAAGTCATGCGCGCGCCCGAAGCGCCGGCGGTGACTTTCGATGGCCGTCGCATGACCTACCACGAGCTCGACGAAGCTTCTAACCGGTTGGCGCACTGCCTGATCGGCCTCGGGGCGGGCCCGGGGGAGCGCGTGGCGCTGCTGGTGCCACGGTCGGTCGAGGCCATCGTGGCGATATTGGCGGTGCTCAAAACCGGGGCGGCGTATCTGCCGATCGACCCGGCCCACCCGACCGCGCGCATTGAGTTCATGGTTGCCGATGCCGCACCGATCGCCGCGATCACCACCGCCGAGCTCGCCGAACGGCTGGACGGCTACAACCTGGCCGTCATCGATGTCGATGACCTCCAGGAATACTCGTGCACGAGCTTGCCGGAGCCGGCGCCCGAAGAGATCGCCTACCTGATCTACACCTCGGGCACCACCGGTGTCCCCAAAGGCGTTGCCATTCCTCACCACAACGTGACGCGGCTGCTGAGGGCGCTGAACGCCGACCTGGAAATGCCGCAGGGGCAGGTGTGGTCACAGTGCCATTCGTTGGCCTTCGACTTTTCGGTCTGGGAGATCTTCGGCGCGCTGCTGCATGGCGGGCGGCTGGTGGTGGTGTCCGACGAGGTGGTTCGCTCGCCGGACGACTTCCACGCCTTGCTGGTCGCCGAACAGGTCAGCGTCTTGAGTCAGACCCCGTCGGCGTTTTATGCGCTGCAAACCGCCGATGCGCGGGCACCCGGATCGCAGGATCGGCTCACGCTACAGACGGTGGTCTTCGGCGGTGAGGCGCTGGAACCTCCGCGTCTCGGGACATGGTGGGACAGGCACCCGCGGTCACCGCGTCTGATCAACATGTATGGCATTACCGAGACCACGGTGCATGCCTCGTTCCGTGAGATCACCGTGGCCGACGTCGGCCGTAACGTCAGCCCCATCGGAGTGCCGCTGGTGCACCTCGGCTTTTTCGTGTTGGACGGGTGGTTGCGTCCGGTGCCGGCCGGTGTGGTCGGCGAGTTGTATGTGGCCGGCGGCGGGCTGGCGTACGGGTATGTGGGTCGACCCGAGCTGACCGGGTCGCGGTTTGTGGCCTGCCCCTTCGGAGCACCCGGGACACGGATGTATCGCACCGGGGATTTGGTGCGGTGGGGCACCGATGGGCAGCTGGATTACCTGGGTCGGGCCGACGAGCAGGTCAAGATCCGCGGCTACCGCATCGAACTGGGCGAAATCCGTTCGGCGCTGGCCGGTTTGGACGGTATCGAGCAAGCGGCGGTGATCGCCCGCGAGGACCGCCCCGGCGACAAACGACTGGTCGCCTATGTCACCGAATCAGTCACCGGAGCCGCTGACCCGGCCGATATTCGGGCCCGGCTGGGTCAGCGGCTGCCGGCCTACATGGTGCCGGCGGCGGTGGTGGTGCTCGACGCGCTGCCGTTGACGGTCAACGGCAAACTGGACACCCGCGCCCTTCCCGCGCCCGAGTACATCGAGCACGAAAACTACTGTGCACCAAGCAATTCCACCGAGGAGACCGTGGCCGGCATCTACGCCCAGGTGCTCGGGCTCGAGCGGGTCGGGGTGGACGACTCCTTCTTCGACCTGGGCGGGGATTCGCTCTCGGCGATGCGGGTCGTCGCCGCCATCAACAGCGCCCTGGATGCTCACCTTGCGGTCCGCACCGTGTTCGAAGCGCCCACGGTGGCCCAGTTGGCGCTCCGCATGGGCGGGGACGGGGAGGGGCGTCGGCCGTTGGTGGCCGGCGAGCGGCCGACGGTGGTGCCGTTGTCGTATGCGCAGAGCCGGTTGTGGTTCCTCGACCGGTTCGAGGGCGGGGTGGCGACCTACAACATGCCGACCGCGTTTCGGATCAGCGGGCCCCTGGATGTCGAGGCGTTGACGGTGGCCATCGATGATGTGATCGCCCGACACGAGTCGCTGCGCACCGTATTTCCCGATATCGACGGTGTGCCGTTCCAGAAGGTGCTGCCCGCCGAGCCGGGGATGTGGCGACCCGGGCGCCAGCCGGTCGTGTCGTTGCCGGAGCACGACGTGGTCGGCGAGCTGGTGGCGCTGGCGGGCCACCGGTTCGATTTGGCAACCGAAATCCCGATCCGTGCGCAGATCTATGCGGTGTCGCCCGAGCAGCATGTGGTGGGGATCGTGGTGCACCACATCGCTTTTGACGGGTGGTCCTTGGCGCCGATGGCCAGAGACATCAGCGAGGCCTATCGGGCCAGGCGGCAGGGCCGGGCCCTGCAGTTGGCGCCGTTGCCGGTGCAGTATGCGGATTACACGCTGTGGCAACGTGATTGGTTGGGCGCCGAGTCTGACCCCGACAGCGTGATCGCCGGACAGTTGGCTTATTGGCGGCAGGAGTTGGCCGACCTTCCCGAGGTGGTGTCGCTGCCGGCGGACCGGGCGCGCCCACCCGTGCCCAGCTACCGCGGTGATGCGGTGGAGGTGCGCCTCGACCCGCGGCTGTGGGCGGGGATCAAGGCGCTGGCGGCGGCGCACAACGCGACCGCCTCGATGGTGTTGCAGGCTGCCATGGCGGTGGTGTTGCACCGGGCCGGGGCCGGCGAGGACATCGCCATGGGCACCCCGATCGCCGGGCGGATGGATGCGGCGCTGGACGAGCTGGTCGGGTTCTTCGTCAACACCTGGGTGTTGCGGGTGGGGGTGAGCCCTCCGCACCGGTTCAGCGAGGTGCTCGAGCGCGTGCGTCAGAAGGCGCTGGACGCCTACAGCAACCAGGACCTGCCGTTCGAGCGGCTGGTCGAGCAACTCAACCCGGTGCGCTCCACGGCGCATCATCCCCTGTTCCAAGTGGCCCTGGCCTTCCAGAACAATGTGCGCCCGGAAATGACGCTCGACGGGGTCAGCGTGGAGCCGCTGACGCTGGACAGCCGCACCGCCAAGTTCGACCTCGATGTCGATCTGCGGGAGGTGCCCTCCGAGGACCCGACCGCGCCGATGGCCAGCGGGGTGGTGACCTATGCCACCGATTTGTATGACCGTGTCACCATCGAGCGCTTCGTCACATGGTTTGAGCGGGTGATCGAGGCGGTGGTGGCGGATGCGTCGGTGGTGGTGGGCGACCTGGCGTTGCTGGACCGCGACGAGCGTGACCTGGTGCTGTCGCGGTGGTCCGGCGCTGGGGTCGAGGCACCGACGGGGGTGGCGCCGGACCTGTTGGCCGCGGCGGTGGCCGCCGACCCGGACGCGGTGGCGGTTGTCGATCGCGCCGAGAACGTGTCCTATCGCGAGCTCGACCAGTGGTCCAGCCGACTGGCGCGGGTGCTGATCGAGGCGGGGGTGGGTCCGGAACGCGCCGTCGGCGTGGCCATGGGCCGGTCCGTGGAGTTGGTGGTCGCGTGGTGGGCGGTCGTGAAAGCCGGCGGCGTGTATGTGCCGGTGGATCCCCATCACCCCGTGGAGCGCATCGCTACGGTGCTGGACTCGGTGGGCGCGGTGTGCGTGTTGACCCGCGATGTCGACACCCTGGCCGGGGCCGGGACGCGACCGGTGCTGCGCATCGACGGCCTGGACCTGTCCGGGCGGTCCGCCGAGGCGATCACCGATGCCGACCGCCTGGCGGCGCTGGGAGCGGACCACACCGCCTACGTGATCTTCACCTCGGGGTCCACCGGCACCCCGAAGGGCGTGGCGGTCACCCACGGCGGTCTGCCCGGGGTAGCCGCGGCACACCGCGATGTGTTCGGGCTGGGCCCGGACACCCGGATGCTGGCGGTGCTCTCGCCAACGTTCGACGCCGCGCTCGGGGAGTTGTTGGTCGCGGTGGGCGCGCGAGGCGCGCTGGTGGTCGCGCCGCCGGAGGTGTATGCCGGCGAGGCGTTGACCGCCTTGCTGCAGGAGCAGCGGGTCAACGCGGCGATAATGACCCCGACGTTGCTCTCGACGCTGGATCGGACCCGGCTGGACGGGTTGTCGACGCTGGTCGTCGGCGGTGAGGCCTGCCCGGACGAGTTGGTGACCGCGTGGGCGCTGGGCCGGCGCATGTTCAACGGCTACGGCCCCACCGAGGCCACCATCTGGGCCACCACCGCGCCGCTGCGGGCCGGACAGCCCGTCCGCATTGGCACCCCCCTGCCCGGGATGCGCGCACTGGTGCTCGACGCGCGGCTGAAGCCCGCCCCGATCGGGGTCGTCGGTGACTTGTACCTGGGCGGGCCGGCGGTGGCGTCCGGCTATCTGGGCCGGGCGGAGTTGACCGCGGAACGGTTCGTGGCGGATCCGTACGGGCCCGCGGGCGCGCGGCTGTATCGCACCGGCGATTTGGTGCGCTGGGCGCCCGACGGAACCCTGGACTATCTCGGCCGTGCCGACGCGCAGATCAAACTGCGCGGACACCGCATCGAGCTGGGCGAGGTCGAAAACACCTTGCTGGGCTGCCCGCAGGTGGCCCGGGCGGCCGCCGCAGTGCACGAGAGCAAAACCGGCTCGCATCTGGTCGCCTACGTCACCCTCGAGCAGACCACGACCGCCGAGCACGACGCCGAAACCGTCGAGGCGTGGCAACACCTGTATGACGAGGCGTACGGCGCCGACGCGGAGGCGCCGGAGTTCGGGAGGGATTTCCGCGGCTGGAACAGCAGTTACACCGACGACCCGATCCCGCTCGAGGAGATGGAAGAGTGGCGTTCGGCCACGGTCGATCGGATCCTTCGGTTGCATCCCGCGCGGGTGCTGGAGATCGGCGTGGGTTCGGGACTACTGCTTTCGCAGCTGGCTCCGGTCTGCGCCGAGTATTGGGCGACGGACTTTTCGGCGCCGACGATCCGGCGGCTGCAGGCCGACGTGGCCGGCCGGCCGTGGGGCGATCGGGTGCGGTTGCGGGTGCAGCCCGCCGACATGGCCGACGGGCTGCCGGAGGGCCACTTCGATCTGGTGGTGCTCAACTCGGTGGTCCAGTACTTCCCGAGCGCGCGGTATCTGACCGAGGTGCTGGCCGTGGCGATGCGATTGCTGGCACCGGGCGGGGCACTGTTCGTCGGCGATGTGCGCAACCACAGCCTGCAGGGCGCGTTTCAGACCGGGGTCGCGATCGCCCGCACCACCGGCGACGCCGATGCCGACGAGATCCGCCAACGAGTTCACCACGCCGTGCTCGGCGAAGCCGAATTACTGCTTGCCCCAGAGTTTTTCACCACCTGGGCTGATGGTCATGGGTCGGCGGCCGGGCTGGGTATCGAGGTCAAGCGCGGATTGGCCGACAACGAACTCAACCGGTATCGCTACGACGTCGTCGTCTACAAGGCCCCGGCAACCGTGCGCTCGGCGGCCGGCGCGGACAGCTGGGCGTGGACCCAGTGCGCCGGCCTGGACGGGCTGCAGCATCGATTGGCCTCCCAGCGTCCCAACGCCATTCGCGTCACCGAGATACCCCGCGCCGGAGTGATCAGCGACGTCCACATCCAGCACGGCCTCGACGGGGGCCTACCCCTGACCGACGCACTGGCCCTGGCCGACGACGCGGATGCCGTTGTCCCCGAACAACTCCACCGCATTGGTGAGACGGCCGGGTACCACGTCTCGGTCACCTGGGGCGCCCAACCAGGCACCGTGGATGCGGTGTTCGTCACCGCAGCGGACGCGAGGCAGACGCCCGCGCTGACCGATCTGTATCTGCCGCCTACGGGGTCCCACCGAGTCACCAATTACGCCAGCGACCCGCAGACCAACATCAAGCTCGCTGCGGTGCGTCAGCAGTTGAGTGCGTGGCTGCCCGAGTACATGGTGCCCACCCACATCGTGGTGCTCGAGAAGTTTCCGATGACGTCGTCGGGCAAGATCGACCGTAAGGCATTGCCGGCACCGGTGTTTGCCACCACAGCGTTCCGGGCGCCGCAGACCCCGACCGAAAAAATCCTCGCCGGCCTGTTCGCCGACGTGCTGTCGGTCGACAAGGTCGGAGCCGACGACTCGTTCTTCGACCTGGGTGGGGATTCGCTGTCGGCGATGCGTCTCATCGCCGCGGTCAACACCGTTCTGGATACGGACCTGTCGGTGCGTGCGGTGTTCGAGGCGCCCACCGTTGCGCAGTTGGCGCCCCGAATCGGCAGCGGAGGTGGCCTGGCGCCGCTGATGCCGGTTGAGCGGCCGGCGGTGATTCCGTTGTCGTTCGCCCAGAGCCGGCTGTGGTTCATCGACCAGTTGCAAGGGCCTTCACCGCTTTACAACGTGGTGCTGCCGCTGCGGCTGAGCGGGCGCCTGGACGCAGACGCGCTGGGCGCGGCCTTGGTCGATGTGGTGGGCCGCCACGAAAGCCTGCGCACCCTGTTCCGGGCGGTCGACGGGATACCGCAGCAGCTGGTGGTGCCCGCCGAGCAGGCTGACTTCGGCTGGGACGTCGTGGACGCCACCGAGTGGCCGGCGGACCGACTAGAGGACGCCGTCGGCGCCGTCGTGCGCTACGCGTTTGACCTGGCCACCGAGATCCCGCTGCGGACAAGGCTTTTCCGTGTCGCCGAGGACGAACACGTGATGGTGGCCGTGCTGCACGAAATCGCCGCCGACGGTTGGTCGACCACTCGCCTGGTACGAGACATGAGTCTGGCCTACGCGAGCCGGTGCGCGGGCCGCGCCCCCGACTGGGCGCCGCTGCCGGTGCAGTACGTCGATTACACGCTGTGGCAGCGCGCGCAATTCGGCGATCTCGATGACAGTGAAAGCCGCATCGCCGCGCAGCTGGCCTACTGGGAGCAGATGCTGGCCGGGATGCCCGAGCGGCTCGAGCTGCCCACCGATCGCCCCTACCCGCCGGTGGCCGATCAGCGCGGCGCCAGGGTGACCGTCGAATGGCCGGCGTTGTTGCAGCAGCAGATTGCGCGGCTGGCTCGCGAACACAACGCGACCGGATTCATGGTGATGCAGGCCGCCCTGGCGGTGTTGCTGTCGAAGCTCAGCGCCAGCAGCGACGTGGCGGTGGGATTCGCGATCGCCGGGCGTCGCGATCCCGCGCTGGACGAGCTGGTCGGATTCTTCGTCAACACCTTGGTGCTGCGCGTCGATCTCGCCGGCGACCCCACCGTGGCCGAACTTTTGGCCCAGGTGCGATCGCGCGGCCTGGCCGCCTACGAGCACCAGGACGTGCCCTTCGAGGTGCTCGTCGAGCGGATCAACCCCAGCCGCTCGTTGGCCCACCACCCGCTGGTCCAGGTGATGTTGGGCTGGAACAACTTCCCCGGACAGGTCAGTGTCCCCGCGACCGGGCTGAGCCTGGGCGATCTGCAGGTCACGCCGCTGCTCGGGGACACCCAGACCGCGAAGATGGATCTGGTCTTCTTCCTCAAGGAATCCTGGACCGACGCCGGTGAGCCCGCTGGGATTTCCGGACAGGTGGAATTTCGCACCGACGTCTTCGAGGCCGACACCATTCAGACGCTGGTCGGGCGGTTGGAGCGGGTGTTGGTGGCGATGACGGCTGATCCGGGGCGGCGGTTGTCGTCGGTGGATGTGCTGGGTGTGGGTGAGCGGGTGCGGCTGGATGAGCTTGGTAACAAGGCGGTTTTGGCCGGCCCGCAGGGTGGTTCGGTGTCGATTCCGGAATTGTTTGCCGCCCATGTGGCCCGGACGCCGGATGCGGTGGCGGTGAGCTTCGGCGGCCGTTCGGTGAGCTATCGGCAGCTGGATGAGGCGTCGAATCGGTTGGCGCATCTGCTGGTCGCTCGCGGGGTGGGTCCGGGTGAGCGTGTGGCGCTGCTGTTTTCGCGGTCGGTCGAGGCGGTCGTGGCGATCCTGGCGGTGCTCAAGACGGGGGCGGCGTATCTGCCGATCGACCCGGGCGTGCCGGACGAGCGGGTCGGGTTTGTGTTGGCCGATGCCGCGCCGATCGCCGCGATCACCGGCACCGGGCTGGCGGAGCGGCTGGACGGGCATGACGTGGCGGTCATCGGTGTGGACGATCCCGACGTCGTTCCGGCTGTCGACGCCCAGCCGAGCACGGGTCTGCCGGCACCGGCCCCTGACGATGTCGCCTACCTGATTTACACGTCGGGCACCACGGGTGTGCCCAAAGGCGTTGCGATCACACATCGCAACGTGACCCAGCTGTTGGGGTCGTTGGATGCGGGGTTGCCGGCCCCGGGCGTGTGGGCGTTGTGTCATTCGTTGGCGTTCGACGTGTCGGTGTGGGAGATTTTCGGCGCGCTGTTGCGCGGTGGGCGGCTGGTCGTGGTGTCCGAGCCGGTGACCGGTTCACCGCAGGACTTCCACGATGCGCTGGTCGCAGCACAGGTCGATGTGCTCACTCAAACCCCCTCGGCCGTGGCGGCATTGCCGGCTGACGGGCTGGAGTCGGTGGCCTTGGTGGTGGTCGGTGAGGCGTGTCCGGTCGAGGTGGTGGATCGGTGGGCGCCGGGTCGGGTGATGGTCAACGCCTACGGCCCGACCGAGACCACCATGTGCGTGGCCATCAGCGCACCACTAAAGCCCGGATCGGCGGGCTCGGGTGTGGTGCCCATCGGCTCACCCGTCCCCGGGGCGGCGTTGTTCGTCCTCGATCGGTGGCTACAGCCGGTGCCGGCGGGGGTGGTCGGCGAGCTGTACGTGGCCGGTCGTGGCGTGGCATGTGGATACCTGGGCCGGCCGTCACTGACCGGGTCACGTTTCGTGGCCTGCCCGTTCGGAGCGCCCGCGACACGCATGTATCGCACCGGGGATCTGGTGCGTTGGCGTGCCGACGGGCAGCTGGATTATCTGGGGCGGGCAGATGAGCAGGTCAAGATCCGCGGCTATCGCATCGAGCTGGGTGAAATCCGTTCGGCGCTAGTGGATTTGGACGGTGTGGAGCAGGCGGCGGTGATCGCCCGCGAGGACCGCCCCGGCGACAAACGACTGGTCGCCTACGTCACCGAATCAGCCACCGGAACCGCCGACCCCGCCGAGATCCGCGCCCGGCTGGCGAAGCGGTTGCCCGAATACATGGTGCCGGCCGCGGTGGTCGTGCTGGAAACGCTGCCACTGACCGCGAACGGCAAACTCGACGCCCGCGCCCTGCCCGCCCCCGAATTCCAGAACGCCGACTACCGTGCACCCGCGAGTCCGGTCGAGGAAATTCTGGCCGGCGTATTCGCCGACGTGCTGGGGCTGGACCGCGTCGGCGTGGACGACTCGTTCTTCGACCTGGGCGGCGACTCGTTGTTGGCGATGCGGGTGATCGCCGCGATCGAAACCACGCTGAATGCCGACCTTTCGGTGCGCACCGTGTTCGAGGCGCCCACCGTTACCCAGTTGGCGCAGCGCGTCAGCGGCGATCGGGGCCGGCGGCAACCGTTGGTGGCCGTGGAGCGGCCGGCGGTGGTGCCGTTGTCGTTCGCCCAGCAGCGGTTGTGGTTCATCGACCAACTGCTCGGGCCCTCGCCGATCTACAACATGGCGGCCGCGTTGCGGCTGACCGGACGGCTGGACGCCGACGCGTTGGGGACGGCCCTGGCCGATGTGGTGGCCCGCCAGGAAACCCTGCGCACCCTGTTCCCGGCCGTCGACGGGATACCCGAACAGGTGGTGATCCCGGCCGAGCGGGCCGACTTCGGCTGGCAGGTCGTCGACGCCACCGGCTGGCCGACGGACCGGCTACAGCAGACCATCGAGGCCACGGTCCGCCACTCGTTCGATCTGGCCACCGAGATCCCGCTGCGGGCAAGGCTTTTCCGGATCACCGACGATGAGCATGTGCTGGTGGCCGTGCTGCACCACATCGCCGCCGATGGTTTGTCGATGGCCCCGCTGGTGGCCGATCTGGGCATGGCCTATGCCAGCCGGTGTGCCGGGCACGCACCGCAGTGGGCGCCGTTGCCGGTGCAGTACGCCGACTACACCCTGTGGCAGCGCGCGCAGCTGGGCGACGTCACCGATAGCGACAGCCCGATCGCTGCGCAGCTGGCGTATTGGGAGCAGCAGTTGGCCGGGTTGCCCGAGCGGCTGGCGTTGCCCACCGACCGACCCTATCCGCCGGTGGCCGATTACCGCGGCGCCAGCGTGCTCGTCGACTGGCCGGCCGAGCTGCAGCAGCGGGTACGCACGGTGGCCCGCGAGCACAACGCCACCAGCTTCATGGTGATCCAGGCCGCCCTGGCCGTCCTGCTGGCCAAACTCAGCGCCGGCAATGACGTCGCGATCGGATTCGCCATCGCGGGCGCGACGATCCCGCCCTCGATCAGCTGGTCGGGTTCTTCGTCAACACCCTGGTGCTGCGGTCGACCTGGCCGGCGATCCCAGCTTCACCGAATCGCTGGCTCAGGTGCGCGCGCGCAGCCTGGCCGCCTACGACCACCAAGACGTGCCCTTCGAGGTACTGGTGGAACGGCTCAACCCCACCCGCAGCCTGGCCCATCACCCGCTGGTACAGGTGCTGTTGGCCTGGCAGAACTTCACCGGCCTGGATGACGCCTCGGCGGCCGGGTTGGCCGTCGGCGACCTTCGAGTCACCCGGCTGCCGCTGGATACCCAGTCGGCGCGCACGGATCTGACATTCACGCTGTCCGAACGTTTCACCGAGTCCGGTGAGCCCACCGGGATCGGCGGTTCGGTGGAGTTTCGCACCGACGTGTTCGACCCGGAAAGCATCCAGACGCTGATCGAGCGGTTGCGGCAAGTGTTGATGGCGGTTACCGCCGCGCCCACACGTCGGCTCTCGTCGGTTGACGTGCTCGTCGAAGCTGAATACGGCCGCCTGCATCGGTGGAGCAATCGGGCGGCGTTGGCCAGGCCCGCACCCGCACCGGTATCGATTCCCACGCTGTGGGCAGCCCAAGTCATGCGCGCGCCCGAAGCGCCGGCGGTGACTTTCGATGGCCGTCGCATGACCTACCACGAGCTCGACGAAGCTTCTAACCGGTTGGCGCACTGCCTGATCGGCCTCGGGGCGGGCCCGGGGGAGCGCGTGGCGCTGCTGGTGCCACGGTCGGTCGAGGCCATCGTGGCGATATTGGCGGTGCTCAAAACCGGGGCGGCGTATCTGCCGATCGACCCGGCCCACCCGACCGCGCGCATTGAGTTCATGGTTGCCGATGCCGCACCGATCGCCGCGATCACCACCGCCGAGCTCGCCGAACGGCTGGACGGCTACAACCTGGCCGTCATCGATGTCGATGACCTCCAGGAATACTCGTGCACGAGCTTGCCGGAGCCGGCGCCCGAAGAGATCGCCTACCTGATCTACACCTCGGGCACCACCGGTGTCCCCAAAGGCGTTGCCAT
>NZ_JAOS01000014.1:0-65607 GCF_000523975.1 Mycobacterium sp. MAC_080597_8934
CAGCGGTGTCGCCAATCGCTACGACTATAGCGGTATTGATGACGGATGGGTCCACGCCTCCCCCGGTATTGTTGTTGCTGCAGGGCGCTGTAGAAACAGGTCCTTGTTTTCTCGTCTGGCGGGTTTCAGCGAACCCGACCGCCGAATCATGGAATCGCAGTCTCATCGGCGTTGATTGCTGCGAGCACTTAGCACTTTTTGATCGGGCAGCACCATGGTTGGCGAGTGTCCAAAAGCAATCGCACGTCGAGGTTGACTCTGCATCTATTCCTCTCCGCGACGGGGATCATACTCTGTACACGATATGTCGTCCCAAAACTTTGGTGAAATCTCTGTCGGCCGATCTTCATCGGCAACGGCATCTACCTTCTGCTGAAACTCATCAAGGACTTGCCGTGCACGCGCAAGCTTCTCTTCACTTGGTGGAGGTGCACCCGCCTCCTCTCGAGTTAAAAAGATCTTTCCCGCAATCTCCCGCACGGTTCTACCTCCTCGGGGCGTTGATCTGGCTTAGCCGTGAGTCTTCAACCATGTCGATAATAGTTCGACCCGTTCGCGGATCAACCGTCTTCCGCAACACCAGAAATCGTGTATGCGCCGGAAATAGAATCTCTTGCTCGGCGGAAACATCACGACCGGTAAACGAATGGGGCCGCCCATCTCTAGTACTTGAACCAGGTGTCAGAGTGTAATCAGTTAGCTTCGCCCATTGCTCAAGACGCTGAGAAATGGTTATGCCGCCACTCATTGCAATACACTACGTCGCATCTGATACCTCTGCGAACACTCACCCAACGCATGTGCTAGCTGCGTCTCAACGCTCGAAGTTACGGCTGAGCGTTCTCCCAGATGCAGAACAGGGGCTTACCATCGGGTGCCTGGAATGAAGTCTTTATATCCTCAATCGTTGCGTCTAAATAATGTGACAGTGTGACTAACCGATCAAGCGCTGCGACCGCGATATAGCTACCCGATCGATCTCTTAGAACATGACGTTCACGCCCCGCAAACAACTGCTTCTCTATGCAGTAGCCTGCACGCAATTCATGGCGTTCAAACGGCGCTTTGAGCATCGGAAGATCATTGCGCCGCACTGACCCACCGAACAGCCCATAGAGATACCTCTCAGTGACGCCCATCCACCTTCCCGCAAAGTTAAAGTTTTCGGGACCCATTCGATCAGAAGAATTTACTGTATACCAATTATCTGCAAAGTCGATAAAATATCGACTTTCGCCGCCCGGATTCCAGATAATGGTACGCCCGTCGTTCGTCTCCGAGCCTTGAACAGTATCTAAGCCGGCCAGACGAATCCAGGCTTGCAAGTCGGACGTGAGATCCACACCCTTCGTCACTTTCGTAATACGCCAATCAGCGTCAGTTCCTCGACGGGCCGGGGAACGCCAGTATCGTCCAATATGCGAACTTGAATTGAGCCACCGGGCTGACCCACCCCTGGCGCCACCTCCGACACTTCAATGCTCCAATCCTCTGGCAGCACGCCAAAGGCATACGCGTTGTATGGATCGCGGAGGGAATTCACGTGCAGGGCACGCTCCTCCCAGGAGGCAGGTTCACCATCTTCCATTACGGCGAGGTACTGGCCATTCGTTTTGCCGATCCGATCGACGGAGTTACCGTAGTCCCGTCAGTAGGAGTTCGCATCTGTAACGCCGATCGCGGCGGGCCGGCCGTGCTCAGTCAGGTCGACGGGGCGCTGGAGGGCCGGTCCAACGTGAACAGCGATGTTAACCCGGTGCGCGACGCCGAGCTGCGCTACGCCGAGCGCTACCGCGCGCCGCGGCCCAACCCGCGACGGGTCGTCATCGAGGTTCAGATCGAGCGGGTGCTCGGGTCATCGGATCTGTCGCACCGGGGCGTAACGTCGTCAATTCATTTCAGACTTGAGTCGCGAGACGACGTTGTCCGGGAATCCTTCGAGAAGTGATGCGTTCAGCTCGTCGTAAGAAAGTGGCAGGATGTGACTATACGGCGTATCGCCCCGCGTCATAATGAAGTACGACTGCGGATCACTCCGGAGCACATACTTGACAATTCGATCACTTTCAATTTGCGCGTCGACTCTTGGATCAAGGCCTTCATCATCCCATTTCCAGCTTAAAGGGTCCAGTCTGCAATTAATTCGCAGAGACTCTGCCACTTCATAGATCAAGAATTTGCCCGCATCCCGAATCCGTGAGAAAGTGCCTTGAAGCGATTCGATAGGAACCGCACTGCGTTCAGTCGATACCCTAGATACTGCGTAATCGCCGCCAGCGCTTGCAAGTACATATCCCCACCAGTCAGGGTGAGGAAAGCCGACGCGAAAGAATAAGCGACCGTCGTCCCATGCCGCTTCGTCCGGAGGCGCCTGGCCTGCCCAAATATATATGTGCCGCCAAGTGTCATACTGAGCGACCAACTCGGCAACATCGGGGTCATCTTTTTCTAAAGCCACCGTTTAACTCCCTCGGTATCGATCGCCAGTTTATCATTTCGGCGGCGTTATCTCTCTGAGAAGTCGTCTACGGATCAACTCGTCGACAGGAACGGGCCGGTTTGTTGCTCTGTCGAGGACGATCCATTGGTCGCCGCCTCCAGGTTGTCCGAATGCTTCTTTTGCCGGCCCATGCTGAACGACCCAATCCTTGCCCGCGGGGATTTCGCGGCCGGTTCCCTCGAATACATGGTATTGGGCGGCCAATCCGGGCGGTGTAGCACGCTCTGCCAGCGGAACGCCTTCGGGTGACAGGAAGCCTCCTCCATTTGGGCCTATCCGATCGAAATGGAGACCAGCTGGAATATGGTTGCTTTCTATGGGATTTCCCGCGAATCCGTTTTCAGGTGCCTGAGCTTCCCAGTCCCAACCTCTTTCCCCGTTCGAAGTCTCGATCGTGAATTCTCGATTGAAGTCGTCGACACTGCGACCAGCTAACGGTTCATAACCCTCGAGAATGCTGGACGGAACACCACCGTCAGCCAAACGCTGAAGTTCAGCCCCGGGATGCTCCAGCACACGCAAGGCATCTGATGGCGGCAATGGATAGTCGACACCGGCAACCTTGGCCGGTGTCGACTGGCCGTCATCGCCGGCCGGCCCGTCATCGATTTCACCCGCCGCGCCATCATCACCATTGCCCGGAGTGCCATCAGGATGTGAATCCTCGTCCGGTGGACCGCCATCACCACTTGGCTTGCCGCCGTGCGGTGGCTCGCCCGGCGGGTGCCCGCCCGGAGGGCCACTCTCGCCAGGACCGTGCGCGCCGCCGTTGGGCGCTGGCACTTCTGAGGGTCGCCCGCCCGGGGACTCGAAGTGCGGAGCCGCTGATGAAGCCGACGACGGTGAATGCGCGCCGACAGACGCAGCCTCACCGGACGATCCACCGGCCGACACGGGCACCTGTGACGGCGTGTGGTCGAACAGCTGAGGAGTAGCCGACGGCAGGCCGTCGCCCGCGGCAGCCTGCACAGACGCGAGACGCGACCCGGCGGCCGGAACCGATGCTGGCTCATGCGGACCACCCGTCGGCTCAGCGACCGGGTCGTGCACGCCGCCGGCAGGCACGGATACCGGCTCACGCGGCTCCTCCGCCGGAACCGATGCGGGCTCGTGCGGAGCGCCGGACGGCACCGACACCGGATCGCCCGGGCCGCCCGAAGCAGCAGGGGCCGGCGCGGGCGCGGGCTCAGCCACCGGATCATGCGGACCACCAGAGCCACCGAAAGGAGCGGCCGGCGCTGGCGCGGGCGCCGGATCATGCACACCACCCGAGCCACCAGGACCGTCCGGCGAAGCCGCGGGGGCTGGCGCGGGCGCGGGATCGTGAGGGCCGACGGGGCCACCCGGCGGCGCAGCTGGAGCGGGCGACGAACTCGGACCGTGCGGGCCAGCGCCCGAATCGCCTGCCGGGCCGGGAGAAGCCGGGGACGTTGTCACGGGCGGCGAGCCCCGCTGCGCACCCGGCGTGCCATCCGGCGGACGCGGCGCTGACTCGACCGGCGCCTCGACCGGCTTGCCACCGGGCCCCAAACCCACCGGAGTGCCACCCGTCGGAGGCTTGATCTCGGGCAAGTCCTTGGTGACGCCCTCGAGGTTTTTCGGCAGATCGGCGGTTGACTTGGCGATGTCTGTCAGCGCGCCCCGGGCGCCGGCGATCCGCCGACCCGCCCGGCCGCGCCGCGGCATCCGCCTCGGCCTCGGCGCCGCGGGCGGCCGCGCCGGCGCCGTCCGCTGCCGCGCCGGCCTCACCGAGACCGGGCGCGACGAGCGTGGCCGCATCGAACGCGACTTCACCGGCTCCCAACCCCGGCCGGTCTCGGGTCCAATCGTCCGCGTGCACAAGGCCTTTCAGCTCCTGCAGCCGTGCTTGCGCGAATTCCTGGGGATTGACGGCGGCGTTGACAAAGCTTTCCTTCCACGCGTTCTTGACCAGACCACCCCAGGTCGCGCCCGCACCCTCGGGATCGAGGGCGATCCAATGCGGGCTCAGATCCACAAGGCCCAACCCCATGCCGACCGCACCCTTGACAACGCCCTCCTGGACGTTGATCCCGAAGTCGAGCGCGGTCGCCACCGGATTACCGACGTCTTCTCCCAAAAACGTGATCAGTCCGCGACGCGCATACTTCTGGCAGGTGACGATCTCGCGATCGGCCGCTTGCATGAGCAGCCTGATCTCCTGCTCGAAGGCCCGGGCTTCCCGCCCGAGATGCTGCAGCACGGCGTTGACGTCCCGGGCGATCTTTTCGATCTCGTCCCACGCGTCGCCGTCGATGATGAGCATGATGTCGTGACCGATGTCGCCGAGCGCTTCGATCCGATGCAGCAGATCCCGGATCGCCTGTTGCGCGTGGCCGACCCGGTCCGCGAATTCGTCGACGGTGCGGCCCAGGGCGTCACACTGCTGACCGATAGCCGCTGCGGCAGCGCCTATTTCGGCCAGAGCGTGATCAATTCTCTCGCCTTCGGGAATCTGTTGGCTGTCGAACAGCGCCTTGGACGCGTTGAGAGTTCCCTGCACCCCGTTCATCGCCGCGGCGAAACCGTGCCAACGGGATGCGGCCGCATGCAGGCCCGCCACGTCGCCGTCGGGCCACACCTCGGAAACGAGCGCCTGTATGACCGCCCACAGCAACGGCGGCGGCTCTCCCTTACCCCAGGTCCCCGGAGGCCCGGGCGCGGCAAGGTCAGCGGGCGCGGACGGCGCCGGCAAAACGCCGCTTCCCCCGCCGAGCGTCGAGGCCGCTTCGGCCGCCGAATAATTCGACGCGCCTTGCTGGATCAGGGCCCCGCACTTCCGGCACGCGTTAACGACGGCGGCCGCCGCCTTCAATAACGTCTCGGCCGAGTCCTGATAGCCCAGGCCGAACACCTCGCCGGCACGGTCAACACCCGTGTGGGCCGAAACGCCGGCCGTCAAGATCGTCAGGTTCGCCGCCAACGAATCGCCGATGGCCGCCACGGCGCTGCCGGCGGCATACATCGCCTCCGGATCAACCGCCAAGGGAGCCACGTGCGGAATTTTCGCTCAAGCCCGCCCGTCGCCGCTACTCACCCAATGATCGCTCCGCCAAGCTAACCGCGGCGGCTCAACACCACAAGTCGTTCATGCACAGCGCTACGACACCGGCACCACGATCAGTTCGTGCGGCCGGTTGTTGACAGCCAGGGCGCCGTCGTCCGTCACGACCACGATGTCCTCGATGCGAGCGCCCCACCGTCCCGGGAAATAGATGCCCGGCTCGATGGAGAAGGCCATGCCCGCGGCGAGCGGCAGGTCGTTTCCCGCAACGATGTAAGGCTCTTCGTGCACCGACAGCCCGATGCCGTGCCCCGCGCGGTGCACGAAATACTCCGCGAGTCCCGCGGCGGCCAGCACGTCACGGGCGGCAGCATCGACCTGCTCGGCCGTCACACCGGGCCGGACCGCATCACAGGCCGCCCGCTGAGCGCGCTGCAGAATCGAATACTGTTGGGCCACTTCGTGACTCGGCTCCCCGATGCTGTAAGTTCGGGTCGAATCCGAATGATAGCCCGGCTCGTAGGAGCCCCCGATGTCGACGACGACGATGTCGCCCACCTGCAGCTCGCGATCCGAATACCCGTGGTGCGGGTCGGCGCCGTGCGGGCCGGAGCCGACGATGATGAAGGCCACCTCCGAATGCCCTTCGGCCACAATGGCTTCAGCGATATCGGCCGCCACGTCAGCCTCGGTGCGGCCCGGTACCAGAAACGACGGCACCCGGGCGTGCACCCGGTCGATGGCCGCGCCGGCCTTCCGCAGCGCGTCGACCTCGCACTCTTCCTTGACCATCCGCAGGCCGCGCAACACGTCGGTGGCCAGCACCGGCAGCACGCCGAGCACGCCGGCCAGCGGCAGCAGATGCAGCGCCGGCATGGAGTCGGTGACGGCGGTCGCGGCCGGCGCCCCGCCCAACGCCGCGGCCACCAGCTCGTAGGGGTTCTCACCGTCGACCCAATCCCGCACCGGCAGACCGAGTTCGGCGATCGCCGACCCCTTCAGCGAGGCCACCTCCAGCCGCGGCACCACGACGGTCGGCTCACCGGAGGCGGGCAACACCAGGGCGGTGAACCGCTCCAAGGTCTGCGCCCGCGACCCGACCAGGTAACGCAGGTCATATCCCGGCGTGATCACCAGGCCGACCAGCCCGGCGGCGGCGGTCGCCGAGGCGGCGGCCGCCAGCCGGCGCGCATACACGTCCGCATCAAAACGGTGGGATTCCATGGCAGCCAGGCTAACCTGCGCGCCGACCGTGGACTTGTTGCGCCATTTCGCGAGAACGGGCCGCAACAACTCGACGCTCGACGGCCTGGCAACACGCGGCGTGACAAGATAACCGGCATGCGATCGCCACTGGTGCTGCTCGACGGCGCCAGCATGTGGTTCCGCTCCTATTTCGGGGTGCCGTCCTCGATCACCGCCCCTGACGGCCGGCCGGTGAACGCGGTGCGCGGATTCCTCGATTCGCTCGCCGTGGTGATCACCCAGCAACGGCCCAGCCGTCTCGTCGTCTGCCTTGACCTGGACTGGCGCCCGCAATTCCGGGTGGACCTGGTCCCGTCCTACAAGGCCCACCGGGTGGCCGAGGCGGAGCCGGCGGGCGAGCCGGATGTCGAGGAGGTGCCGGACGATCTGACACCCCAGATCGACATGATCGCCGAACTCCTTGAGGCGTACGGGATCCCGACGGCCGGGGCCGAGGGATTCGAGGCCGACGACGTGCTGGGCACCTTGGCGGCCCGCGAGCGCGACGACCCGGTGGTAGTGGTCAGCGGCGACCGCGACCTGCTGCAGGTGGTGTCCGACGATCCCGTGCCGGTGCGGGTGCTCTACCTCGGCCGCGGCCTGAGCAAAGCCACCCTGTTCGGCCCCGTCGAGGTGGCCGAACACTACGGCGTACCGGTGGACCGGGCCGGGCCGGCCTACGCCGAACTCGCGCTGCTGCGCGGTGACCCCTCCGACGGCCTGCCGGGCGTGCCGGGCGTCGGCGAGAAGACCGCCGCGACCCTGCTGGCCCAGCACGGTTCGCTGCACCGGGTCCTGGCCGCCGCCCACGACCCGAAATCGAGGATGGCCAAGGGCCTGCGGGCCAAGCTGCTGGGGGCGCTCGACTACATCGAGGCGGCGGGCCCGGTGGTGCGGGTAGCCACCGATGCGCCCGTCAAGCTGTCGACGCCCAGCGACGCAGTGCCGCTGGTCGCCGCCGATCCGCAACGCACCGCCGAGCTGGCCACCGAACTCGGCGTCGGCTCGTCGATCGCCCGACTGCAGAAAGCGCTCGACGCGCTGCCCGGCTAACCGGTCACTGGGGGCGGCCGACCTCGTAGGTACCCTTGTTGTCCTGGAAGGTCACCGTCACGTGCTTGGGCGCGCCGTCGATGCTGACGTCACAGTCGAACGTGGCGCCCTTCTTGACCGTCGGGTTCTGGCCGTGGTTGCACTTGACGTCCTTGACGTTCTTCGCTCCGTAGCCGTTGGTCTCGTCGGACAGCACCTGCTGAACCCCGGCCTGCGCCTTGTTGACGTCCAGCTTGGTGGTGACGAAGAACCCGGGCTGCCAGAAACCCAGCACCAGCACGACGGCGATGAGCAACAACGCGATCCCGCCGGCCACCCCGGCGATCAGCCCGACGGGGCGCTTCTTGCCGGGCTGCTCATAAGGCTGGTACTGCTGCGGGTACTGACCCGGTTGGCCGTATTGCCCGTACTGGCCCGGCTGCGGATACTGGCCCGGCTGTGGATACTGGCCGGGCTGCGGGTACTGACCCGGCTGGGCGTACTGCCCGGGCTGGCCGTATTGGCCGGGCTGGCCGTATTGACCGTACTGCCCGGGCTGGGCGTAGCCCTGCTGTTGCGGGTACGGCTGCGGATAGGCCTGCTCGCCCGGCTGCTGATACTGCGGGTACTCGGCCGGCGGCGTGTAGGCCGGGGCCTGCCAGGACGCCTCCTGGGTGGCGTGGTCCTGCCAGGTCGGCGCCACCTGGGTCGGGTCTGACGAGTGGTCGCTACCTTGACCTTGACCGGGCGGTTGCCACTGCTGGTCCGATCCCTGCGGTCCGCTCATCTTTCTCCTCAGCCCCTTGTATCTCGGCATGAACTTTCGGCGCTTAACGGTAGCTCCGGCCTAGCCTACCCGGCGTCAACTGCGACGACGCCGCGCCGAATGTCGTTGATCGCCCGCTTGGCGGTAGCCCGCAGCTCGGTGTCCGGGGCGGCGTTGCGCACCTGGTCGAGCAGGTCGAGCACCTGGCGGCACCAGCGCACGAAGTCCCCGGCCAGCAGCGGGGAGCCGGCACCTCCGGGGTCGGCGGCGGCCAGCGCCGCGGCCAGGTCCGCGGTCCGCGCCCAGCGGTAGATGACGGTGACGAAGCCGTCGTCGGGCTCGCGGCTCGGGGCGATCCGGTGCGTCTGCTCGTCGGCGCGCAGTGCCGACGACAGCCTCGACGTCTGCAGCAAAGCCTGCCGCAACGGCTGCGTCGGCGCCTCGGCCGCGAACGCGGCACCCGGGCCTTCGCCGCCCCGGCTCTCATAGAGCACCGACGACACGACCGCCGCCAGCTCGGCCGGCTTCAGCCCCGACCAGGCGCCGGTGCGCAGGCATTCGGCGACCAGCAGGTCGCTCTCGCTGTAGATGCGGGCCAGCAACCGGCCGTCGTCGGTGACCCGGGGATCTCCGTCGCGGCGTTCGATGAAGCCACGCTCGGTGAGCAGCCCGACGATCCGGTCGAAGGTCCGGGCCAGCGAATTGGTAGCCGTGGCAACCTTTTTCTCCAGTTGCGCGTTGTCGCGTTCGATCCGCAGGTAACGCTCGGCCTGCCGGACCTGCGCCTCGAGGCCCGGCGTGTGGTGCGACGGATGCCGGCGCAGCTGTTCGCGCAGCGACGCCAGCTCCGGGTCGTGGAACCCCTCGTCGGAGTCCCCGCGGCGGCGCTTGGCCGGAATGCTC
This sequence comes from Mycobacterium sp. MAC_080597_8934, assembly GCF_000523975.1. Taxonomy (NCBI): domain Bacteria; kingdom Bacillati; phylum Actinomycetota; class Actinomycetes; order Mycobacteriales; family Mycobacteriaceae; genus Mycobacterium; species Mycobacterium sp. MAC_080597_8934. The sequence goes on from NZ_JAOS01000014.1 coordinate 9,469, forward strand.
AGCCCGGCGGCCGCCGACCGCAGCGCCGACGCCAGGTCACGCCGGACCCGCGGTTGGCGGTGCTCGACCCGCTTCGGCAACGGCATCGAACCGACCGGTGCCGAGTTGCCCGAATAGTCGGCCGAGGAAATCCGTCCAGCCCAACGGTTTTCGGTCAGCACCAACGGTCGCGGATCGGAGCTGTCGCGGGCCGATTCCAGGACCACCGCCAGCCCGCCGCGGCGGCCGTGGGCGATGTTGATGATGTCGCCGCGGCGCAGCGCGGCCAGCGCATCGCTGGCCGCCTGGCGTCGGTGCAGCCGCGACGCACGGGATTGCGCGCGTTCCATCTCCGAGATCCGGGCCCGCATCCGCGCGTACTCCAGAATCGGCGCCTTGGGCCCACCCAGCTCGGCGGCGATCTCGTCGAGCATCGCCTGGCCCCGCTCGATGCCCCGCACCAGGCCGACCACCGAGCGGTCGGCCTGGTACTGCGCAAAGGACTGCTCCAGCAGCCGATGCGCCTGCTCGGGGCCCATCTGCTGGACCAGGTTGATCGTCATGTTGTAGGACGGGGCGAACGAGCTGCGCAGCGGGAAGGTGCGGGTGGAGGCCAGCCCGGCCACCGCGGACGGCTCGGTGGTTTCCTCGGTGGGATTCCACAGCACCACCGCGTGGCCCTCGACATCGATGCCGCGCCGCCCGGCGCGGCCGGTCAACTGGGTGTACTCCCCCGGTGTCAGCGCCACGTGCTGCTCGCCGTTGAACTTGACCAGCCGTTCGAGCACCACCGTGCGGGCCGGCATGTTGATGCCGAGCGCCAGCGTCTCGGTGGCGAACACCGCCTTGACCAGGCCCGCGGTGAACAACTCCTCGACCGTGTGCCGGAAGGCGGGCAGCATGCCGGCGTGGTGGGCGGCCAAACCGCGCAGCAGCCCCTCGCGCCACTCGTAGTAGCCGAGCACCGCCAGGTCGGCGTCGGCGAGATCGCCGCACCGGTGCTCGATCACCTCGGCGATCTGGACCCGCTCCTCCTGAGTGGTCAGCTGCAGCGGCGAACGCAGGCATTGCTGGACGGCGGCGTCACAACCGGCCCGGGAGAACACGAAGGTGATCGCCGGCAGCAGCCCTTCGGCGTCCAGGGTGGCGATCACGTCCGGGCGCCCCGGGGTCCGGTAGAAGCGCGGCCGTCCGGCCCGGGCGGGTGGACGGCCGCGTCCGGCGCCGCGGCGCGGTTGCCAATCCGAGAGCCGATCGGCTTCGCGGCGATGCGCGATGTGGCGCAACAGATCCGGGTTGACCCGCGGCTCGCGGCCCGCGCCCGGCTGCCCGGGTGCTTCGGAGTTGCGGTAGTCGAACAGGTCGAACAGTCGCTTGCCCACCAGCACGTGCTGCCACAGCGGCACCGGCCGGTGCTCGTCGACCACCACCGTGGTGTCACCGCGCACGGTCTGGATCCAGCCGCCGAACTCCTCGGCGTTGCTGACCGTCGCCGACAGGCTGACCACCCGCACCTCGTCGGGCAGGTGCAGGATGACCTCCTCCCACACCGGGCCCCGCATCCGGTCGGCCAGGAAATGCACCTCGTCCATCACCACATACGAAAGCCCTTGCAGCGCAGGTGAATCCGCGTACAGCATGTTGCGCAGCACCTCGGTCGTCATCACCACGACGGGCGCATCCGCGTTCACCGACATGTCCCCGGTGAGCAGGCCGATGCGGTCGCGGCCGTAGCGGGCGGTCAGATCGGTGTGCTTCTGGTTGCTCAGCGCCTTTAGCGGCGTGGTGTAGAAGCATTTGCCGCCGGCCGCCAGCGCCAGGTGCACCGCGAATTCGCCGACCACGGTCTTACCGGCCCCGGTCGGCGCGCAGACCAGCACGCCGTGTCCGCGTTCCAGCGCCGCGCAGGCCCGCCGCTGAAAGCCGTCGAGCGCAAAGGGCAGTTCGGAGCTGAACCGGGTGAGCTCGACCAGTTCGGTCGCGGCGTCGGGTGCCGACGGGTCAGGTGACATCGTCATGCTGGCCGGCCGACAGCGACGGCTCCGGTATGGCCGTGGGCGGTTCGATGACCGAGGCTTGGTCGTCGGGAATCACGGCCTGGGCTTCGCGTTTGGCCTTGCGCTTGTCGTGCAGCCGGGCGATCTGGATGGCGAACTCGAGCAGCACCGACAACGCCACGCCCAGCGCCGTCATCGAAAAGGGATCGGAGCCGGGCGTGAAGATCGCGGCGAACACGAACATCGCGAAGATCAGCCCGCGCCGCCACGCCTTGAGCCGCGGGTAGGTCAGCACGCCGATGGTGTTGAGCATGACGATCAGCAGCGGGAATTCGAAACTCACCCCGAAAACGATCAGCAGGTTGATCAGGAAGCCGAAATACCGGTCCCCCGACAGGGCGGTCACCTGCACGTCGCTGCCGACCGTCAGCAAAAAGCCCAGCGCCTTGGACAGCACGAAGTAGGCCAGCACCGCGCCGGCCACGAACAGCGCCACGGCCGGGATCACGAACGCGATCGCGAAGCGGCGCTCCTTCTGGTACAGCCCGGGCGTGATGAACGCCCACAACTGGTAGAACCACACCGGACAGGCCAGCACCACCCCGGCCGTCAGCCCCACCTTGAGCCGCAGCATGAACTGGTCGAACGGCGCCGTGGCCAGCAGCCGGCATTGCCCGTTGGCGCTGATCTCCGCCCGCGCCGACTGCGGAAGCGCGCAGTAGGGATGGCGCAGCCACTCGCCGAGGCTTTCCAGCCCGAAGATCGAATGCGAGTACCAGAAGAACCCGAAGATGGTGGTCAGCGCGATTGCGGCCAGGGAGATCAGCAGCCGGGTGCGCAGCTCGGTCAGGTGGTCGACCAGCGACATGGTCGCGTCCGGATTGGTGCGGCTGCGTCTGTTGCGCGGATTGAGACGCTTCAGCAGGCCGGATGTGCGCGCTGAAACCTTGAATGCTTTCACGATGCTCGGTCGGAGCTGGTCAGGGGCGCTCGGGCACCGCGACGGGACGTCGGGCTACGACGCCGGGCGTGCTTCGCTGTGCCCCTGCTCGCTGGGCGCCGGAGGGTCGACGCGCTGCGACTGCACGGGCGTGGGGTTGGCCGCGGAGGACTCGCTCTGCGCACCCCGCGCCGACGTTTCCGTCTTGTTCTCGCTCTGCATCTCGCGCAGTTCGGACTTGAAGATCCGCATCGACTTGCCCAACGAACGCGCCGCGTCGGGGAGCTTCTTGGCACCGAACAGCAAGATCACCACGACCGCGAGGATCGCCCAGTGCCACGGACTAAGACTGCCCACTTTGATTACCTCCAGACGTTCACCCGATGCTACCGCAGTGACGTGAACTGGCGGTGGGCCCGCGCCGCGCCGGCGCCGGGCGGGACGGCCCGGATTTTCTCAGCTCAGGGCCTCATACGCCGCGAGGGCGGCCGCCGCGGCCTCGCGCACCCGCTGCGCCAGCGAGTGCGGCGCCAGCACCTGCACGCCGGATCCCAGGCCCAGCACCAGCCGCGTCATCCAATCTTCGGAGGCGTAGGTCATCACCGCCTCGCAGGAGCCGTCGGGCAGCTCGCGCACGTCGCGCATCGGGTAGTACTCGAACATCCAGGACGCGTGCGGCGCCACCCGCAGCGTGGCCGACGGCAGCGACGGGTCCCCGTCGAACAGCGAGGTGTCGGGCGGCGCGTGCAGCACCGGTTCCGGTGGCGCGGCCGGCTCGTCGAGCTCGCTGGCCTCCACGATCCGGTCGAAGCGGAACAGCCGGACTCCCTCGGCCTCCCGGGACCAGGCCTCCAGGTAGCTGTGCCCGCCGATCAGCAGCACCCGGATGGGGTCGACGACCCGGCTGGTCAGCGTGTCGCGCGAGGCGGAGTAGTAATCGATGGCCAGCGCGTGTCGGGACTGCACGGCCGCGCGCACCGCGGCGGCGGCCCGGCTCTCCGCGGGAGCGGGTTCGTCGACGGCGGTCGCCGCCTGGGTGGTGTCGTGCCCGACGGCTCCGGCGGCGCCCTCGATCTTGGCGATCGCGCTGCGCGCCGCTTCGGGGTCGACGACGCCGGGGATGTCGGCCAGCGCCCGCAACGCCACCAGCAGGCCGGTGGCCTCCGGCGAGGTGAGCCGCAGCGGGCGGTCGATGCCGGCGGAGAAGGTCACCTCGATGGTGTCGCCGGAGAACTCGAAGTCGATGAGGTCGCCCGGGAAATAGCCGGGCAGACCGCACATCCAGAGCTGGTTGAGGTCCTCCTCGAGCTGCTTGGCCGACACCCCGAGGTCGGCGGCGGCCTTGGCCCGGGTGACCCGCGGGTTGGCCTGGAAATACGGGACCATGTTCAGCAGCCGGACCAGACGGGTGGAGATGGGCGTCATGCCGACACTCCCCCGCGGCCGCCGGGCCGGCCGGCGCCGACGGCATCGGCACCGGCATGCGCGCGCAGCCGGGCCAGCACGTCGTCGCGCAGCGACGGCGGCTCGAGCACCACCGCGTCGCCGCCGTAACCGGCGATGTCGCGGGCGAGCTGGTCGGTGCCGCGGATGTCCAGCTCGATCACCTCGCCGTCGCGGCCGCCCAGTTGCCGGGTGCCGACGGGCCGCCCGGCCCGGCGCAGCGCGGTCGCCCGCCCGTCGGCCACCCACACCCGGGCCTGCCCGCCGGCCGGCGTCGCGGACACGTCGGTGACGGTCTGGGCGACGATCCTGCGCAGGTCGACGCCGTCCGGCACGGTGACCGCGCCGGGCGGGCCGATCGGGGTGACGCCCGGTCCGATCCGGGACAGCCGGAAGGTGCGGGTGGCGTCGCGGTCGCGGTCGTGGCCCACCAAATACCAGCGGCCCTTCTGGGTGACCACGCCCCAGGGCTCGACGGTGCGCGTGGCGTACGGCTCGGCCCGCGACGGCCGGTGCGGAAACTGCACGGCCTGACGGGAGTCGATGGCGGACAACAGGATTCCGAGCACTTCTTCCGAGCCGCGCAATCCGGGCACTCCGGCCGGGGAGGCGATGGCGACCGGCGCCCCGTCATCCAGGGGGTCGACGTCAACGCCGGCCGCGCGCAGCTTGAGCAGCGCGCCCTGGGTCGCGGTGATCAGTTCGGGCGACTCCCACAGCTGGGTGGCCACCGCCACCGCCGCCGCCTCGTCCGGGGTCAGGTCGACCGGCGCGAGCGCATAGGCGTCGCGGTTGATGCGGTAGCCCTCGGTGGGGTCCATCGGCGAGACCCGCCCCACCTCCAGCGGGATGCCCAGGTCACGCAGCTCGTTCTTGTCCCGCTCGAACATGCGGGAGAACGCCTCGGCGCTGGCGCTCTCCGAGTAACCCGCCACGCTCGACCTGATCTTTTCTGCCGTGATGTAGCCGCGGGTGGACAGCAGGGCAATGACCAGATTCACCAGCCGTTCGACTTTTGACGTCGCCATCGGCACCAGGTTATTCGATGGTCAGCACCCGGCGCTTGCACCGACGCACGCGTCGCTACATGCTCGCGATCAGCCGCTTGACCCGCTCGTCGACGGCCCGGAACGGGTCCTTGCACAGCACGGTCCGCTGCGCCTGGTCGTTGAGCTTGAGGTGCACCCAGTCAACGGTGAAGTCGCGGCCGGCGGCCTGGGCGGCGCTGATGAACTCGCCGCGCAGCCGCGCCCGGGTGGTCTGCGGCGGCGTGTCGACCGCCTCGGCGATGTCCTCGTCGGTGGTGACCCGGGCGGCGAGCCCCTTGCGCTGCAGCAGATCGAAGACGCCGCGGCCGCGCTTGATGTCGTGGTAGGCCAGGTCCAGCTGGGCGATCTTCGGGTCGGACAGCTCCATGTTGTAGCGGTCCTGGTAGCGCTGGAACAGCTTGCGCTTGATCACCCAGTCGATCTCGGTGTCCACCTTGGCGAAGTCCTGGCTTTCGACCGCGTCGAGTTGGCGGCCCCACAGGTCGACGATCTGTTCGATCTGGGCGTTGGGCTCCCGGGTCTGCAGGTGTTCGACGGCGCGGCTGTAGTACTCGCGCTGGATGTCCAGCGCGCTGGCCTGACGCCCCCCGGCCAGCCGGACCGGCCGCCGGCCGGTGATGTCGTGGCTGACCTCGCGGATCGCACGGATCGGGTTGTCCAGCGAGAAGTCCCGGAACGGGACGCCGGCCTCGATCATCTCCAGCACCAGCGCCGCGGTGCCCACCTTGAGCATGGTGGTGGTTTCGCACATGTTGGAGTCGCCGACGATGACGTGCAGCCGCCGGTATTTCTCGGCGTCGGCGTGCGGCTCGTCGCGGGTGTTGATGATCGGGCGGCTGCGGGTGGTGGCGCTGGAGACGCCCTCCCAAATGTGCTCGGCGCGTTGGGAAAGGCAGAACGTCGCGGCCTTCGGCGTCTGCAGCACCTTGCCGGCCCCGCAGATCAGCTGGCGGGTGACCAGGAACGGCAGCAGTACATCGGAGATCCGGGAGAACTCGCCGGCCCGCACGATCAGGTAGTTCTCGTGGCAGCCGTAGGAGTTGCCCGCCGAGTCGGTGTTGTTCTTGAACAGGTAGATGTCGCCGCCGATGCCCTCGTCGGCCAGCCGCTGCTCGGCATCGACGAGCAGGTCCTCGAGCACCCATTCCCCGGCGCGGTCGTGGGTGACCAGCTGCACCAGGTTGTCGCATTCGGCGGTGGCGTACTCGGGGTGGCTGCCCACGTCGAGGTAGAGCCGGGCCCCGTTCCGCAGGAAGACGTTGGAGCTGCGGCCCCAGGACACGACGCGGCGGAACAGGTAGCGGGCCACCTCGTCCGGGCTGAGCCGGCGATGCCCATGGAATGTGCACGTGACCCCGAACTCGGTCTCGATGCCCATGATTCGCCGCTGCACGTAATCGAGCGTACTGGTTGTCCGACCGCGGCGGTGGGCAAGCCGCGCCTATCGGTGTGACGAAGTTTCCGGGCGCGGTTTCCGGCGGCGGTGTCGGGCGGCGTTTTCGGGTGCGGGCGAAGGGGCGCTAGTCGGAGGAGCCGCCGTTGAGCTCCGGCGCGTCGCCGTTGCCGTCCGAACCGTTCGAGTCGAGTTCGCGCAGCAAATTCTCCAGCGTGGGCCGGTTGATCCGGCGGAACGCCCGGCGGGGCCGGTTGACATCCAGGATGGCGACTTCCAGGCTGCCCACGTCCAGGGCGGACTGGTCGCCGTTGGAGGATTCGCTGCCGGCCCGCAACGCCCGCACCGCGATGCGGGTGGCCTCGCGCAGGTTGGCGTTCTCGGCGTAGGAGTCCTTGAGCGCGGTGGTGATCGGCTCGGTGGTGCCGCCCATGACCACGAAATGCGGCTCGTCGGCGATCGACCCGTCATAGGTGATCCGGTACAGCTCAGGCGGTTTCGTCTCGCCGTAGTGCGCGACCTCGGCGACGCACAGTTCCACCTCGTAGGGCTTGGCCTGCTCGGTGAAGATGGTGCCCAGCGTCTGCGCGTACACGTTGGCCAGTTGCCGCCCGGTCACGTCGCGGCGGTCGTAGGCGTAACCGCGGGTGTCGGCGAATTGGATGCCGCCGCGGCGCAGATTGTCGAATTCGTTGAACTTGCCCGCCGCGGCGAAGCCCACCCGGTCGTAGAGTTCGCTGATCTTCTGCAACGACCGCGACGGGTTCTCGGCGACGAAGAGCACACCCCCGGCGTAGACCAGCGCGACCACGCTCTTACCCCGGGCGATGCCCTTGCGCGCGAGCTCGCTGCGCTCGCGCATCGCCTGCTCGGGCGAGATGAAATACGGGAAGCTCACTTGTCACCACCCGCGGCGTCGGGGCCGAAAGTGTCTGCGCGCGAACGGCTTTGGATCACCTCGCGGGCCAGCTCGGCGATGCGGCTCTCCGGCACCTCGAGCGCACCCTCGGCGCCGATGGTGACCGCGGTGGGATAGATGCCGCGGACCAGATCCGGTCCGCCGGTCGCGGAGTCGTCGTCGGCGGCGTCGTAGAGCGCCTCGATCGCGACGCGCACCGCGGAGTCGGCGTCGACGACCTGTGAGTACAACTTCTTCATCGACGACTTGGCGAAGATCGAGCCCGACCCCACCGACTGGTAGCCCTCCTCTTCCAGGTTCCACCCGCCGGCGGCGTCGAACGACACGATGCGGCCGGCGCCTTCCGGGTCCGGCGCGTCGATGTCGTAGCCGGCCAGCAGCGGCAACGCCACCAGTCCCTGCATCGCGGCGGCGAGGTTTCCGCGCACCATGATGGCCAGCCGGTTGACCTTGCCGGCAAACGTGAGCGGCACGCCTTCGAGCTTCTCGTAGTGCTCGAGTTCCACGGCATACAGCCGGGCGAACTCCACGGCGATGGCGGCGGTGCCGGCGATGCCGGTGGCGGTGTAGTCATCGGTGATGTACACCTTCTTGACGTCGCGCCCGGCGATCATGTTTCCCTGCGTCGAACGCCGGTCGCCCGCGAGCACCACGCCGCCGGGGTATTTCAGCGCGACGATGGTGGTCCCGTGCGGCAGCTGACCCGTGCCGCCGCTCGACGAAGCCGGGCCGGACTGCGCCCCGCCGAGGGCCGCCGGCAGCAACTCCGGCGCCTGGCGGCGCAGGAAGTCGGCGAATGACGACAGATCTACGGCGGGTTGTCCGGAGAATGCGGGGCCCGGAAGTGCGGAATCGGTGGACAGGCGATCAGGGAACTGCCAGGTCACTGGCCGCCCTTTTGGACGTATGCCCGGACGAAGTCCTCCGCGTTCTCCTCCAGAACGTCGTCGATTTCGTCCAGCAGATCGTCGGTGTCCTCGGCCAGCTTCTCCCGGCGCTCTTGGCCCGCGGCCGTGCTGCTGGCGAAGTCGTCCTCGTCGTCGCCGCCACCGCCACGCTTGGTCTGCTCCTGAGCCATCGCCGCCTCCTGCTTCGTCTGGGCCTGTTGAGTGGCTTGTCCCAATTATCGAGTTCGATTGCCAAGCCACGCTGCCCGTTGGTCTTCTCTACCCTACCGGTCAACTCCGACGTTGCCCGCCTGAACCGGCGTCTAGCTGGTGAGTTGTTCGACCAGCTCGGCGGCGCTATCCACCGAGTCCAATAACGCTCCGACATGCGCCTTGCTGCCGCGCAGCGGCTCCAGCGTCGGAATGCGGACCAGCGAATCGCCGCCCAGGTCGAAAATCACCGAATCCCAGCTGGCCGCGGCGATGTCGGCGCCGAACCGGCGCAGGCATTCGCCCCGGAAGTAGGCGCGGGTGTCGGTGGGCGGATTGTCCACCGCTTCGAGCACCTGGTGTTCGGACACCAGCCGTTTCATCGAGCCGCGCGCCACCAGCCGGTTGTAGAGGCCCTTGTCCAGCCGGACGTCGGAGTACTGCAGGTCGACCAGGTGCAGCCGCGGCGCCGACCAGCTCAGGTTCTCCCGCTGGCGGAATCCTTCGAGCAGGCGCAGCTTGGCGGGCCAGTCCAGCAGCTCGGCGCATTCCATCGGGTCGCGCTCCAGCTGGTCGAGCACGTGCGCCCAGGTCTGAACGATGTCGGCCGCCCGCGGATCAGGGTCGCGGCTGTCGACCAGCTTGGCCACCCGGTCGAGGTAAACCCGTTGCAGCGCAAGCCCGGTCATCTCGCGGCCGTCGGCCAGCGCCACGGCGGTGCGCAGCGACGGGTCGCGGCTGATCGCGTGGACCGCGTGCACCGGCCGCGCCAGGGCCAGGTCGCTGAGGTCGATGCCGTACGCCGGGCCTTCCTCGATCAGGTCGAGCACCAGGGCCGTGGTGCCCAGCTTCAGATAGGTCGACGTCTCGGCCAGGTTGGCGTCGCCGATGATGACGTGCAGCCGCCGGTACCGGTCGGCGTCGGCGTGCGGCTCGTCGCGGGTGTTGATGATGCCGCGTTTGAGCGTGGTCTCCAGGCCGACTTCGACCTCGATGTAGTCCGAGCGCTGGGACAGCTGGAAGCCGGGCTCGTCACCGGAGGGCCCGATGCCGACCCGCCCGGAGCCGGTGACCACCTGACGGGACACGAGGAACGGGGTGAGCCCGGCGATGATCGCGGAAAATGGCGTCTGCCGCGACATCAGATAGTTTTCATGTGCGCCGTAGGAGGCGCCCTTGCCGTCGACGTTGTTCTTGTAGAGCTGAAGTTTGGCGGCGCCGGGCACGCTGGCGACGTGCCGGGCGGCGGCCTCCATCACCCGCTCGCCGGCCTTGTCCCAGATCACCGCGTCGAGCGGGTCAGTGCATTCGGGCGCGGAGTATTCCGGGTGGGCGTGGTCGACGTAGAGCCGCGCCCCGTTGGTGAGGATCATGTTGGCGGCGCCGACCTCGTCGGCGTCCACCACCGGCGGCGGGCCGGCCGAGCGGCTCAGGTCGAAACCGCGGGCGTCGCGCAGCGGCGACTCCACCTCGTAGTCCCAGCGGGTGCGCTTGGCGCGCTGGATGCCCGCTGCGGCCGCGTACGCCAACACCGCCTGCGTCGACGTGAGGATCGGGTTGGCAGTCGGGTCCGATGGCGATGAAATGCCGTATTCGACCTCCGTCCCGATAATCCGTTGCATGACCTAAGCGTAGGCCGGACGACGATGCGCCCCGCGCAGCGGGGCGGGAGGAGCCGGCCCATCAAACCCCGCCGGACGACGATGCGCCCCGCGCAGCGGGGCGGGACGCTGCTTGTTGACGGCACCGACACCAGTGATTAATTTCACCCTGTGTCCGCACCCGGATCCGATGGCGCCGTCGGGAAACATGCCCTGGACCTGGCGGGGAAGCGTTACGGCGAAGTCCTGCTCGTCACTCCGGGTGAGGCGGGCCCGCAGGCAACGGTTTACAACAGCTTTCCGCTCAATGACTGTCCGGCCGAGCTGTGGTCGGCGCTCGACCCGCACGCGATCGCCAAGGAGCACGGGGCGGCCATGGCGTTGCTCAACGGCCCGCGCTACTGGCTGATGAACGGCATCGAGAAGCAGCCGCAAGGCCCCCGGATCACCAAAACCTTCGGCGGCATCGAGATGATCCAGCAGGCCACCGTGCTGTTGTCGTCGATGCATCCCGCGCCCTACAGCCCCAACACGGTCCATCGCCACACCGTCTTCGTCTTCGACGCGGGCCAGGAGATTTACGAGCTGATCGACCCCGAGAACCAGCACTGGGTGATGCAGACCTGGAGCCAGGTGTCCGACCCGACGTTGTCGCGAGCGGATCTACCCGGCCTCGCCGGCCGCCTCGACCTGCCCGCCGGGTGGAGTTACCAACCTCGGGTGCTCACCAGCGAGCTGCGGGTGGACACCACCAGCCGGCCCGCGCGGGTGCTGCAGGACGACCTGACCAACAGCTATTCGCTGGTGACGGCCTGACGGCCTGACGGCGGGCAGGGCCCACGAGCACGAGACTGAAACTACGCACATCCGCCGCGGCGTGTCGTGTGCGTAGTTGCAGTGTCGCGGAAGCGGAGCCGGCAGCCGGCACCCGCGACCGCTACAGGTACTGGCCCAGGTTGGACTCGGTGTCGATGGCCCGCGACGCGCTCGAGCTCTTGCCGGTGACCAGGGTGCGGATGTAGACGATCCGCTCGCCCTTCTTGCCCGAAATCCGCGCCCAGTCATCGGGGTTGGTGGTGTTGGGCAGGTCCTCGTTCTCGGCGAACTCGTCGACGATCGAGTCGAGCAGGTGCTGGATGCGCAGACCCGGCTGGCCGGTCTCCAGCACCGACTTGATCGCGTTCTTCTTCGCGCGGTCGACGACGTTCTGGATCATCGCCCCGGAGTTGAAGTCCTTGAAGTACATGACTTCCTTGTCGCCGTTGGCGTAGGTGACCTCCAGGAACCGGTTGTCGTCGATCTCGGCGTACATCCGCTCGACGACCTTCTCGATCATCGCCTTGATGCAGGCGGTGCGGTCGCCGCCGAACTCGGCCAGGTCGTCGGCATGCAGCGGCAGCTCCTCGGTCAGGTACTTCGAGAAGATGTCTTGCGCCGCTTCGGCATCCGGGCGCTCGATCTTGATCTTCACGTCGAGGCGGCCGGGCCGCAGGATGGCCGGGTCGATCATGTCCTCGCGGTTGGAGGCGCCGATCACGATGACGTTCTCGAGCCCCTCCACGCCGTCGATCTCGGACAGCAGCTGCGGGACCACCGTCGTCTCGACGTCCGAGCTGACCCCGGTGCCGCGGGTGCGGAAGATGGAGTCCATCTCGTCGAAGAACACGATCACCGGCGTGCCCTCGGAGGCCTTCTCGCGGGCGCGCTGGAAGATCAGCCGGATGTGCCGCTCGGTCTCGCCGACGAACTTGTTGAGCAGCTCGGGGCCCTTGATGTTGAGGAAGTACGACTTGGCTTCGCGGGCGTCGTCGCCGCGCACCTCGGCCATCTTCTTGGCCAGCGAGTTCGCCACCGCCTTGGCGATCAACGTCTTACCGCAACCGGGCGGGCCGTAGAGCAGCACGCCTTTGGGTGGCCGCAGCGCGTACTCGCGGTAGAGCTCCTTGTGCAGGAACGGCAGCTCGACGGCGTCACGGATCTGCTCGATCTGGCGGGTCAGGCCACCGATGTCCTCGTAGCTGACGTCGGGGACTTCCTCGAGCACCAGGTCCTCGACCTCGGCCTTGGGGATGCGCTCGAAGGCATAGCCGGCCTTGGTGTCCACCAGCAGCGAGTCGCCGGGCCGCAGCTTGCGCGGCCGGGTGTCGTCGTTGAGGGCGTCCGGGTGACCGTCGGGCAGGTTGTCGGCGACCAGCGGCTCGGCCAGCCACACGATGCGCTCCTCGTCGGCGTGGCCGACCACCAGGGCCCGGTGCCCGTCGGCCAACAGCTCGCGCAGGGTGGAGATCTCGCCGACCGATTCGAAGGTGCCGGCTTCCACCACCGTCAGCGCCTCGTTGAGACGAACCGTTTGGCCCTTGCGCAGCAACGAAACATCGATGTTCGGCGAGCAGGTCAGCCGCATCTTGCGGCCCGAGGTGAACACGTCGACGGTGTCGTCCTCGTGCGTGGCGAGCAGGACGCCGTAGCCGCTGGGCGGCTGCCCGAGCCGGTCGACTTCCTCGCGCAGGGCCAGCAGCTGTTGACGGGCCTCTTTGAGGGTCTCCATCAGCTTCGAGTTCCGGGCCGCAAGGGAGTCGATGCGGGCCTCCAGCTGATGCACGTCACGCGCGGAGCGGGCGCCGCCGTGCGAGCCGACGGCGTGCTCGAGTTGCTCGCGCAGCATCGCCGCCTCGCGACGCAGTTCCTCCAGCTCGGCCTCGTCGCCGCTGGACATGTCTGATTCGCGGGGGGTCCCGAAAGCTTCAGAACGCTCTGAGCTACCCATCTTGCGCTCCTTTCCCACACCGAATTGGCGCGGCGGATACTTCAAAGCTACCGGCGATTGCCGATTGATGTGGGTAGTCAAATACCCACGAAAAGTTAAGATTTTCGTCACGCTGGTAATCTCGGCCACTAATCCTGATGATCGAAAGGGCCGGGAGGAACACCGTGACCGCAAAAAGCCTCGCCACGGGCTCGGCTCCGGTCGCAGCCGTCGGCGCCGGCGCCGCAGGTGTGACTTCGGTTGCACCCATCGGCCCGACCTTAGCGAGTTCCCCGATCCGCGCAGCGGCCAGAGCCGCCTAGCCGGCCGACCGACTGGATGCACCGAGCACTGTCCGTAGCGTTGAGCGCCGCCACCGCGCTGGCGGCGGTCGGACTGGCGGCGTGTTCGACGTCGCACCCGAGAAGCGAGACGTCGGCCGCCTCGTCGCTGCCGCCCGCCACGTCGACTCCGATCGCGCCGCCGGCCACGACTCCCCTGCCGCCCCCCGAAGCCCTCACCGACGTGCTCGGCCGGCTGGCCGACCCGAATGTCCCAGGCGCCAACAAGGTGAGTCTGGTCGAGGGCGCGACGCCGGAGAGCGCGGCCACGCTGGACAAGTTCACCAATGCCTTGCGCGACAACGGCTACCTGCCCATGACCTTCACCGCGAACGACATCGCGTGGTCGGACCAGAACCCGTCGAACGTGAAGGCCAGCATCGCCGTCCACACCAATCAGCCCAACAACGCCAACTTCACCTTCCCCATGGAGTTCACTCCCTTCCAGGGCGGTTGGCAGCTGTCCCGGCACACCGCCGAAACGCTGTTGGCCCTTGGCAAGTCGCCGCAGGCGCCGACGTCTGCGGCTCCCGAGGGCCCGGGGGCCCCGGCACTGCCGGCCGAACCCGCCCCGCCCCCGGAGCCCGCTCCCACCCAAACCCCGCCCGGGTGAGCCGCGGGATGTGGGTCGGCTGGCTCGAGTTCGACGTCTTGCTGGGCGACGTCCGCTCGCTCAAGCAGAAGCGGTCGGTCATCCGTCCCGTCGTCGCGGAGTTGCAGCGCAAGTTCAGCGTCTCGGCTGCCGAGACGGGTTCGCACGACTTGTATCGACGGGCGGGCATCGGCGTCGCCACGGTCTCCGGCGACCGCGGCCATGCCGTCGACGTCCTGGACGCGGCCGAACGGCTGGTGGCCGCGCATCCGGAGTTCGAGCTGCTCTCGGTGCGGCGCTCGCTGGTTCGCAGCGACGACTTGGGCTAGCCGAGCCGTCGGATCAGCCGTCGCGGCCTTCGCGTTTGCGGCCCAACGGCGCCGGCGCGATGACGCCGGGCGCCAGCCGCCGGGTGAAGATCAAAAAGGCGGTGTGCCCGCGCATCGAATGCTGCGGCCGCACCGCGAGACCGACGACGTTCCAACCCCGTTGCAAGGTTTCCCAGGAGCGTGGTTCGGTCCAGCACTGCTGGGCCCGTAACGCCTCGACGGCCCGCGACAGCTGGGTGACCGTGGCCACGTAGATCATCAACACCCCGCCGGGGATCAGCAGCCGCGCGACCGACTCCAGCACCTCCCACGGCGCCAGCATGTCCAGCACGGCGCGGTCGACGGACCGGTCCGGCAGATCCGAGTCGGCGACGTCGTCGACGATCAGTTGCCAGTTGTCCGGTGCCTCGCCCCCGAAGAACACCGACACGTTGCGCTGGGCGTGCTCGGCATGGTCGGCGCGCTGTTCGTAGGAGATCACCCGCCCCTGGGGTCCGACCGCGCGCAGCAGCGAGCAGGTCAGCGCGCCCGAGCCGGCCCCGGCCTCCAGCACCCGCGCCCCCGGGAAGATGTCGCCCTCGTGCACGATCTGGGCGGCGTCCTTGGGGTAGATCACCTGCGGCCCGCGCGGCATCGACATCACGTAGTCGATCAGCAGCGGCCGCATCACCAGGTAGACGGCGCCGTTGCTGGACTTGACCACGCTGCCCTGCTGGAGCCCGATCACCGCGTCGTGGGGGATGGACCCGCGATGGGTGTGGAACTCGGCGCCGGCGGCGAGCACCATCGTGTAGTGCCGACCCTTGGCGTCGGTGAGCTGCACACGCTCGCCCACGGTGAACGGGCCGGTAACGGACACGCGGTCCAGCGTGCCAGCCGACTCGCCGCAACCGGTGCTTGGGGGTTGTCGGCGCCCGGTCCTAGGCTGCCGAACATGATCGTCCAGCCGGAGGCACGGCAGTCGGCGGCGCGGCCGGCGGGCCAGGTGTCGCGCCCGGCTCTGTCGCCGTCCCGGGCGGCGGACTTCAAGCAGTGCCCGCTGCTGTACCGGTTCCGGGCCATCGACCGGCTGCCCGAGGCGCCGTCGCCCGCCCAACTGCGCGGCTCGCTGGTGCATGCCGCCCTGCAGCAGCTGTACGAGCTGCCGGCCGCCCAGCGCGGCCCCGAGACGGCCCTGGCGCTGGTGGGCCCCGCCTGGGAACAGCTGCTCGCCGCGACGCCGGAGCTGACGGCGGACCTGGATCCCACCCAGCACGGCCAATTGCTGGCCGAGGCGCAGGCGCTGCTCGCCGGTTATTACCGGCTGGAAGATCCCACCCGTTTCGACCCGCAGTGCTGCGAGGAGCGGGTGGAGGTCGAACTCGCCGACGGAACGCTGCTGCGCGGATTCATCGATCGCATCGATGTCGCCGCCACCGGCGAGCTGCGGGTGGTCGACTACAAAACCGGCAAGGCGCCGCCGGCTGCACGAGCCCTGGCCGAGTTCAAGGCCATGTTCCAGATGAAGTTCTACGCGGTGGCCCTGTTGCGTTCGCGCGGTGTGCCGCCCACCCGGCTGCGGCTCATCTATCTGGCCGACGGTCAGGTGCTGGACTACTCACCCGAGTACGACGAGCTGCTGCGCTTCGAGAAGACCCTGATGGCGATCTGGCGGGCCATCCAATCCGCCGGTCGGACAGGCGATTTCCGTCCCACCCAGTCACGGCTGTGCGACTGGTGTCCGCATCAGCAGCTCTGCCCGCTGTTCGGCGGAACCCCGCCGCCCTACCCTGGCTGGCCGGATACGCTTGGCGCGCAAGACAATTCGACTCTGTCCGACCCCGTCGACCTGGCCGGCTAGGCCAGCGGCGACATTTCCTGCAGCATCGTCGGGATCAGTTCGCTGACGGTGGGGTGGATGTGCATGGTGCGCGACAGCGTGGTGTAGGGCGCCTTGGCGGACATGACGTCCAGGATGCCGTGTATCGCCTCGTCGCCGCCGACGCCCAGGATGGCGGCGCCCAGGATCTCCCGGGTGTCGGCGTCCACCACCACCTTCATGAAGCCTTGTGTCTCACCCTTTTCCACCGCCCGGCCCACCCTGGTCATCGGGCGCTTCCCGACTAGGGCCCTGCGCCCTGACGCACGGACCTGCGCGACGGTCATCCCGGCGCGCCCCAGCGGCGGGTCGATGTAGAGCGCGTAGGTGGTGATCCGGTCGCTCACCCGGCGCGGATCGTCGTCGAGCAGATTGGCGGCGACGATCTCGAAGTCGTTGTAGGAGGTGTGCGTGAACGCGCCCCTGCCGTTGCAGTCGCCCATCGCCCAGATGTGTTCGACGTTGGTCTTCAGCTGGTCGTCGACGAGGATGTAGCCGCGGGCGTCGGTCCGCACGCCGGCCGCCGCCAGGTCCAGGTCGTCGGTGTTGGGTCGCCGGCCCACCGCCAGCAGCAGGTGGCTGCCCCGGATGGGCGGGGCGCCGTCACGCGGGGTCAGTTCGAAACCGTTGCCGGTCTTGGCTATTCGCACGTCGTCGGCGTTGACGACGATGTCGATGCCTTCGGCCCGCAGGATTTCCTGCACCGCGGCCGACACGTCCTCGTCTTCGCGGGAGGCCAGCCGCGGGCCGCGCTCCACCATGGTCACCGCGGCCCCGAAGCGCCGGTACATCTGGGCGAACTCCAGCGCGATGTAGCTTCCGCCGACGATGACGAGATGTGTTGGCAGCGTGTCGAGTTCGAGGATCGACACGTTGGTGAGGAAGTCGACCTCGGCCAGGCCGGGGATGTCGGGCACCACCGCGCGGCCGCCGACGTTGAGGAAGATGCGCTCGGCCCGCAGCAGGTCCTCGCCGACCTGCAGGGTGTGCGGATCCCGGAAGCGGGCGTGGCCGCGGACCACGGTGCAGCCGGCCATGCCCGCCAACCAGTCTTCGACGCCCTTGCGGTCGCCCAGCATGATCTCGTCTTTGCGTGCCTTGACTTTCGCCATGTCCACGCTGATCGCCCCGGTCCCGACGCCGTAGTCCGCGCCGCGACGGGCCAGGTGGGCCGCATGCGCCGAGGCGACCAGCGTCTTGGTGGGAATGCACCCGGTGTTGACGCAGGTGCCGCCGATCAGTTTGCGTTCGATGATGGCGACGCGCTGCCCGGCCGCGGTCAACCGCCCGGCCAGCGGCGGGCCGGCCTGGCCGGCGCCGACGATGATCGCGTCGAAATGCTTTGTCACTTAACGACTGTCACTTAACGACTGTCACTTAGGGGCTGTCACTTAGGGGCTGTCACTTAACGGCCGTCAGCAGATAATCAGTCAGCACGTGCCCGGTCGCCGCGAGAATGGCGAACCCGCCCGCGATCGCCACCACGTCTTCGAGCAGCGCGATCGGCAGGTCCTTGCCGCCGGTCGCGGCGACCAGCCGCCGACGGGCGTGGTAGCCGCCCAGGGTGCCGAGCACCGCGCCGATAACACCGGCCCCGAGCGCGGTGAAGGTCCAATGCGGCCAGGCGCCCAGCGCCGCCCCGGCCAGCCCGCCGAGCACGATCCGGGCCGCGAAGATCGGCGCCGCCGTGCGGGCCGGGGTCTTGGGCAGCTTGTCGTTCACCAGTTCACCGACGGCAAGCACGGTGAAGACGATCACCGTGATGATGTTGGCCATCCAGGACGCCCAGGTGCCGTGCAGATCGACCCAACCGATGAAGGCGGCCCAGGCCACCACGGCCGGCGCCGTCAGCGACCGCAATCCGGCGACGACACCGATCAGCAAAGCGCAATACGATAAGCGCGTGTGTCACGGGGATCCTCCTCCGAGGGTGAACAACCGGCGGCCGGTGCGGGGACGGCCCATTCGCCAACCCGGGCAATCCCCTGAGCCGGACGCTAACACAGCGACCCGGGCGGCACGATGCCCACGCGGCCCGCACCCGGCCGGTACGGAGTGCGATCAGAACCGGCAAAACCTGATGTCGGACGCCAGGATCGCCTTGGCGCCGATGGCGGCCAGTTCGTCCATGATCTCGTTGACGCCGCGGCGCGGCACCAGCGCCCGGATGGCGACCCAGTCCGCGTCGGCCAGCGGCGCGATGGTGGGCGACTCCAGCCCCGGCGTGATCGCCGTGGCTTTGTCCAGCACCGCCCGGGGGCAGTCGTAATCGAGCATCAGGTATTGCTGCCCGAACACCACACCCTGGATCCGCGCCACCAACTGATCGCGTGCGGCCTGTGTGTCGTCCTGGCCACCCCGGTCGCTCTCGATGAGCACCGCTTCGGAATCGCACAGCGGCTCACCGAAGGCCACCAGGTTGTGCAAGCTCAGGGTGCGCCCCGACCCGACCACGTCGGCGATGGCGTCGGCCACACCGAGCTGCACCGAAATCTCCACCGCGCCGTCGAGTCTGATGACGGTGGCCTCAATACCGCGCTCTGCCAAGTCTTTTCGGACCAGGTTGGGATATGCGGTGGCGATCCGCTTGCCGGCCAGATCGGCGATCTTCCAGTCCCGCCCGGCCGGCCCGGCGTAGCGAAAGCTCGACGACCCGAATCCCAGCGCCAGGCGTTCCCGCACCGGGGCGTCGGAATCACCCACCAGGTCCCGTCCGGTGATGCCGAAGTCCAACTCGCCCGAACCCACGTAGATTGCAATGTCTTTGGGCCGCAGGAAGAAGAACTCGACCTGGTTGACCGGATCAATGACGGTCAGGTCCTTGGAATCGGTGCGGCGCCGATAGCCGGCCTCCGCGAGGATCTCGGTGGCCGGCTCGCTCAGCGTGCCCTTGTTGGGAACCGCGACGCGCAGCATCGTCACAGCTTCCGGTACACGTCGTCGAGGGACAGCCCGCGCGCGATCATCAGCACCTGCGTCCAGTACAGCAATTGGCTGATCTCCCCGGCCAGCGCGTCGTCGGATTCGTGCTCGGCGGCCAGCCACACCTCACCGGCCTCCTCCAGGATCTTTTTGCCCAGCCCGTGCACGCCGCCGTCCAGCGCGGCGACCGTCGCGCTGCCGGCGGGCCGGGTACGGGCACGCTCGCCCAGCTCGGCGAACAGATCCTCGAAGGTCTTCACGGCCAGCGATTGTTTCACGCGCCGGCCGGCAAAGTCACGGCGGTTTAGCCCCGGCCGGGCGTGGCGTCGCTGGGCCGGTCGAATCCGGCGAGCGTGATACGCAGCGCTTCTTCCAATTGCTCGTGAAAGGGCCGGCTCTCGTCGCTGTCCGAGCTCAGCCATCCGTCGAGGACGAATTGGACGGTGGCCAAACTCGTGTGCACCAGCAGGGCGGGCCGAATGTCAAGCGCCGCAGTGACATTCATTCGCTGCGCGACCTGTTGGATCAGGTTGCTGTGATCGGTTTCGCTCATCAGCACGGACTTACGCAGCAGGTGGGGCGCGGTCGCGACGGCGTGCCGCCAAGTATCGAAGTCGCCCGCCGCGCCGACCTCCTTGGCATGCGTGACGAACAGTTGGATCAACGCTTCGACCGCCGACTCGTGCGCCGGCCTGGTGCGGTACGCGCCCACGATTGTGGCCGCCACCTCCCGGGCGGGATCGACCAGCAGACCCTCCTTGGTGGGCGCGTACCGGAAATAGGTGCTGATCGAGATCCCGGCGGCCGCGGCGATGTCCTCGGTGGTCACCGCCTCGAAGCCGCGCTCGGCGAAAAGCTGGTGGGCGGTCTGCTGGATCTGCGAGAGCAGCTCGGCCCGGCGCCGGTCCCGCAACGAGCTGCTATTTGCTGAGGGCATGCCATCACCTTCGTCAATCCGACATTCAAACCCCACGGCGCCGTCCAGCGACGAACTGAGATGAGTGACTCTACACTATTGAAAGCCCCTCTCACGTAGGCTAATGTGATGCAGCACACGCCAATGAACTGCGGACTTGTGGGGCCTGTTGACACTATTTTAATAAAGTTAGAGTCAATGGCGCCCAACGACGTTCGCGCGGCACTCAGGATTCAGGGGTGGGAAGAGGGCCGATGAACGCGGTAGCTGGTACGCAATGACCTGTGCCATGGGTTTGCTGAACGGACCGCTGGTCACGCCGCGATGACCGCGACCTTGACCACGCCACTCGACGGCGTCGACGGCGTTGCTGCCATCCGGAACTGGTCGGTCGGCTACGTCAAACGTCACCCGGTGGCCTCACTGACGACGGTCGGCGAGCAGTTCGTGCTGGGGGTGCGCACCATCCAGTACTTCTTCTACGACCTGATCACCGGGCGATTCCAATGGCAGGAATTCGTCCGCCAGGGCGCGTTCATGGCCGGCACCGCCGTGTTGCCCACCATCCTGGTCTCGCTGCCGATCAGCGTCACCCTGTCCATCCAGTTCGCGTTGCTGGCCGGGCAGGTGGGCGCCACCTCGCTGGCCGGCGCGGCCAGCGGGCTCGCCGTGATCCGGCAGGGCGCGTCGCTGGTCGCCGCGGTGCTGATGGCGTCGGCGGTCGGGTCGGCGATCACCGCCGACCTGGGTTCGCGAACCATGCGCGAAGAGACCGACGCGATGGAGGTGATGGGCGTCTCGGTGGTCCGTCGCCTGGTGGTGCCCCGCTTCGCCGCGGCGGTGATGATCGGCGTGGCCCTCACCGGCGTCGTGTGTTTCGCCGGATTCTTCGCCAGCTACATGTTCAATGTGTACTTCCAGAACGGGGCGCCGGGCAGTTTCGTGTCCACCTTTGCGTCGTTCGCGACGACCGGTGACATGATCCTGGCGCTGCTCAAGGCGATCGTGTTCGGCGCCATCGTGGCGATCGTGTCGAGCCAGAAAGGCTTGTCCACCAAGGGCGGACCGACCGGCGTGGCCAATTCGGTGAACGCCGCTGTGGTGGAGGCGATTCTGCTGTTGATGATCGTCAATGTCGCGATCAGCCAGCTCTACATCATGTTGTCGCCCAGGACGGGGCTGTGACGTGACGGCCTCGGCATACCAACCCTTCGCGCCGATCTCGGTGCCGCTGGCGCGGCTCTACCGCAGGGGCAAGGTCCCGGTCATCCGGCTCGGCCATCTGCTGGTCTTCTTCGTCCGGGCGCTGGTGGCCGTCCCGCTGGCCCTGCGCCAGTACAGCGGCGAGTTCCTGCGGCTGCTGTCGAACATCACCTGGGGCAACGGGTCGATCGTGGTGGGCGGCGGCACCGCGGGCGTGGCTGTGGTGCTGGGGATGACGGTCGGCGCACTGGTCGGCATCGAGGGCTACAACTTCCTGGACCTGCTCGGCCTGGGGCCGGCCACCGGATTCGTCTCCTCGTTGGTCAACACCCGCGAGCTGGCCCCGCTGATGGCGTCGCTGGCCTTCGCGATGCAGGGCGGCTGCCGCTTCACCGCCCAGCTGGGATCCATGCGCATCGCCGAGGAGATCGACGCGATGGAATCGATTGCCATTCGCCCGATCCCCTACTTGGTGACCACCCGGCTGATCGCGTCGGTGGTGGCGATCGTCCCGCTGTACGCGGCATGCCTGGCGATTGGTTACCTGAGCACCCAGATCGTGGTGAGCATCGGCAGTGGCGGCTCGACCGGGTCCTACCTGCACTACTTCACCCTGATGCTGGCTGGCCAGGACATCGTCTACTCGCTGTTCAAGGCGGTCGTCTTCGTGTGGATCGCCTCCACGATCCAGTGCTACTACGGGTATTACGCGAGCGGCGGGCCCGAGGGCGTCGGGGTGGCCGCGGGGCACGGCATGCGGGCCAGCATCACGGTGGTGATCATCGTGAACATGCTGCTCACCATGGCGCTGTGGGGCGTCGATTCCGGCGCAAGGTTCGGCGGGTAGGCCGGTGGCGAGGTCGGTGGACGATGCCCAATTCCTTTGAGCTGGACGGACGCGGCCCCTCGGACCGGCAGCTGTTCGGCATCGGCATCGCGGTGCTGGTGGTCAGCGCCCTGCTCACCACCGTGATGTTGGTGAAATCGACTGGCAGGCTGGACGATTACGTGCGGGTGGTGGCCGACCTGGTCAACGTGGGCGACGGCCTGCCGCAGAAGTCGGACGTCAAATACCACGGCGTGCTGGTCGGCATGGTCGACGACGTCGTCCCCGCGGCCCACGGCAAACCCAACTATGTCCACATCAACCTGAAAGAGGACTACGCCAAGTCGATTCCGGCCAGTGTGACCGCACGAGTAGTGCCCAGCAACGTGTTCGCCGTGTCGTCGGTGCAACTGGTGGGTAACGGGCCCGGCTCGAAAATCCGTGACGGCGCCCATATTCCGGAGGACAAGCGGCTGCCGACCGTGTTGTTCCAGACGACGGTCAGCAAGCTGCGCGATCTGCTCGCCGCCGCGGGGCGCGGCCGCGATGACAGGTCGGTGGGAATTCTGGCCGCCCTGGGGGCGGCTACCGATCATCGGCGGGTCAGCCTGCTCAACGCCGGGGCGCAACTGAATCGCCTTCTCGATCAACTCAATTCGATTGTCAGCACCGACACCGGCCCATCCACGGTGTCGGCCCTGTTGGATGCGACGCGGGGCCTGGCGCAGACGGCGCCGGATCTGTTGGACGCGTTGCACCAGGCCGTCGAGCCGATGCGGACCTTCGCCGAGACGCGCGGCCAGCTGGCGTCGCTGCTGTCGGGCGCCGACTACACGGTGGGGACGACGCGTCAGTCCTTCGACAACCACATCGACCAATTGGTCAGGATCACCGCAGATTTCACACCGGTGCTCGGTGTGCTGGCGCAGAAGTCGAACAACTTCGTGCCCGCGGTCACCAAACTGGACAACCTGGCCAACCAGTTCATGGAGCAGGTCTGGAACCCGCAGACCAACCTGGGCAACATGCGCGCGATGCTGACCTTCACCCCCAGCTCCACCTACACCCGCGCCGACTGCCCGCATTACGGAGAGCTGAAGGGGCCCAGCTGCTTCACCGCCCCGCTGATTCCGGTGCGGCCCGACCTGCCCGACGTTCTGCTGCCACAGAACTATCAGCCGCCCAAGGATCTGGCGCCGCCGCCGGGCACGGTGATCGGCCCGGACGGGAACCTCGTCGCGGTGGGCCCGCCGCTGATCAACCCCACCCCGAATTTGACCGATCCCAATCCCCCACTGGCCCCGGGGATCACCCCGTCGCCGCCGGTGCCCGGGAGCGCCAATCCGGACAACCCGTCACCGGGGGCGCCGGCGACACCGCAACCGCAGCAACCGTGGGTCGCGCCGGTGGCGCCCAAGGCCCCGTGGATTCCCCAGTCCTCGTTCCGGCCGTCGTTCGGCGGCAACGTGGGTCCCGTTGGGAGCCAATACGAACGAACCATGCTGGGCGTGATCACCGGTGGACCCGCGTCGGAGGCCACCGAGTTGCTGCTGGGCCCGGTCGCCCGCGGAACGACGGTGTCGCTGGCGCATCCGCGCGGGCCGTCGCCCGCGCCTCGACCCGGGGAGGGCAAATGAGGTTTCGCGGCCCGCTCATCGCGCTGACGCTGTTCATGATCGTCTCGCTGACGCTGACCTGGCTGGTGTATGTGAGCCTGCGCCGCGACGTGGCCGGCGACACGGCCCGGTATTCGGCGGTGTTCAGCGATGTGTACGGGCTGCGCGAAGGTGACGACGTCCGGATGGCCGGGGTGCGGGTGGGCCGGGTCGAAAAGATCCAATTGGACGGGAAATTGGCGAAGGTCTCCTTCGTGGTGCAGTCCGAACAGCGGCTGTATGGAAACACCCTGGCGTCGGTCACCTACCAGAACATCGTCGGCCAGCGCTATCTCGGCCTGTCGTTGGGCAAGGAGGGCAATCCAGCGCAGCTTCCGCCGGGCAGCACCATTCCGCTGGAACGCACCGAACCCTCGTTCGACGTCACCACGCTGCTCAACGGCTACGAACCGTTGTTCAGCCTGCTCAACCCGCACGACGCCGACAACCTGACCAAGGGCATCATCGCCTCGCTGCAGGGCGACACGTCGTCGCTGGCCACCCTGGTCGGCCAGACTTCCACGCTCACACAGACTTTCGCGGGCCGCGACCAGGCGCTCGGCAACGTGATCACCAACCTGAACAAGGTGGTGGGCAACCTGGCGGCGCAGAACGACAACCTCGACGGGGTCATCACCCAGACCCGCAGCGTGGTCGGGGAACTCGACCGGCGACGCCCAGACCTGGTGGCCTCGGTGGGGTCGCTGGCCCGGCTGAGTGATCGGCTGTCGGCCTCGGCCGCCGACGTGTACCCGGCGCTGCGTGAGTTCATCGACCGCCAACCGGGCGTCACCAAACACATCATGGACGTCGAACCGCAGGTCGCCTTCTTCGGCGACAACATCCCGCTGCTGTTGAAGGGGCTCACCCGGGTGGGCAATCAGGGCGCCTACGGCAACGCCTACGTGTGCGACGTGAACTTCATGGGATTTTTTCCGGGGCTCAACGACGTCGTGCCGATCATCGTCAACGCCGCCACACCCGGCAACCGGGCCTGGCACACCCCGAGATGCAGGAGCACCGTCGATGGTTGAGTTGATGGCCGGGACCACGGCAGGATCGATGGTCGACAGGTCTGTGCGGCAACGGCTTTCGGCACTGACGAAGCGCCCGCTGGAGAGCTACAACAAGACCTGGCTCGGGTTCGTCGCCGTCGCGGTGGTCGCGGCGGTGATCGCGGTCATGCTGGTGGTGCACGCGCTCGGCGCCGGATACCGGCACTACACGGCCGAGTTTGCGCAAGCGGCGTCGCTGCGCGCCGGCAACCCGATCGTGGTGGCGGGCATCCCGGTGGGCACGGTCACCAGCATGAAGCTCGTCGGCGACCACGTCGAGGCGGGTCTGAAGGTGCGCGACAACATCAGCTTCGGTAAGGATTCCCGGGCCCAGATCCGGGTCACCACCATCCTGGGTTCGCGCTACCTGGCGCTGGAACCCAATGGCCCGGCGCGCCTGCCCGGCAACACCTTCGACCTGGCGCACACCGAGGTCCCCTACGACCTGCAGGCCGCATTGCAGGACGCCACCACCACCTTCGAGCAGGTCGACTCCGACCGGTTCGCCCAGTCGCTGGCGGTGCTGGGCAAGCAACTCGAGGGCCTGCCGGCGGTTGTGCCGCAGGCGATCACGAACATCGACACGCTGTCGTCGATCATCGCGACCCGGCGCGATCAACTCGGGCAGCTGCTGCGCAGCACCGAACAGGTGACCAACACGCTGCGCCGCCAGCAGGCCGGCATCGGCGCGCTCGTCGACCAGGGCGAGGACCTGCTGGGCCAATTCGTGGCACGACGCGCGGTCTTCCACGCCATGATGCGATCCCTGTCCAGCCTGGTCGACACCCTCAGTCGGGTGGCGGTCAACGACCGGTCGGGGGTGGACGCGCTGCTCAAAGACATCCGCGATTTCACCGGCCTGGTGTCCGCGCACGACG
Organism: Mycobacterium sp. MAC_080597_8934; assembly: GCF_000523975.1. NCBI lineage: Bacteria > Bacillati > Actinomycetota > Actinomycetes > Mycobacteriales > Mycobacteriaceae > Mycobacterium > Mycobacterium sp. MAC_080597_8934. The sequence continues at coordinate 35,208 of NZ_JAOS01000014.1, forward strand.
ACCTGCTGCACAGCCTGCTGCAGGTCAGCCCGATCTTCTTCCGCGAGGCGGCCAACCTCACCGGTGACGGCAACGCGATCAATTTCAACGCGCCCAACGTCCCGCTGATCGACTCGTGGATGTGCGCGATCAGCGGGCGTGCCAAGCAGTTCGGCATGATCCAGTACTTCAAGGACTGCAAGTGACGCGGCTCGGCACGAAGGCACTGGCCGTGGTGGCCGGCGTGGCTGTGGTCGCCGCCGCCGTCGGCATCGGATGGTGGCTGCTGCGCCCCGACGACGACACGATCACGGTGACCGCCCAATTCGACAGCGCCTCAGGGCTTTACGAGGGCAATGTGGTGGCGGTGCTGGGCATGCCGGTGGGCAAGATCACCAAGATCAACCCCAGGGGCGGCTACGTCGAGGTCGAGTTCACCGTCGACCGCGGCGTCAAGGTTCCCGCCAACGCGCAGGCCGTCACCGTGTCGACCTCCATCCTCACCGACCGGCAGATCGAACTCACGCCGCCCTACCGCGGCGGCCCCGTCCTGGGTAACCACGACACCATCGGGTTGCCGCGGACCAAGACGCCCGTCGAATTCAGCAGTGTCCTCAATGTTTTGGACAAGGTGACCAAGTCGCTGGAGGGCGACGGCCACGGCGGCGGCCCGATCGCCGACGTGCTGGGCGGCGGTGCCGAGGTGGTCAACGGCAACGGCGAAAAGATCAAGGCGGCCCTCGGTGAGCTGTCCAAGGCGTTGCGGCTGTCCAGTGACGGCGGCGCGGCCACCCGCGAACAGATCACCACGATCGTCAAGAACCTCAGCACCCTGTTCGACGCCGTGGCCAGCAACGACACCAAACTGCGCGAATTCGCCTCCACCATCCACCAAGTCAGCCAGATCATGGCCGACGAGGACCTCGGCAGCGGCAACACCGGACACAAACTCGACCAGCTGATCCAGCGGGCCGGCGACCTGCTCGGCGCCAACCGCGACAACATCAAGCACGCCGTGCTCAGCGGCAACGACACGCTGAAGACCGTGACCGACCAGCGGCGCGACCTGGCCGAGCTGCTGGACCTGGCCCCCCTGGTGGCCGACAACGCCTACAACATGATCGACCGGGCGAACGGCAGCGTCCGCGCCCGCTTCCTCACCGACCGGTTGCTGTTCGACAGCCAGTACACCAAAGAGATCTGCAACCTGATGGGCCTGCGACAACTCGGCTGCAGCACCGGCACGATCCAGGACTTCGGCCCGGACTTCGGGCTGACCTATGTGCTCGACGGCCTGGCCGCCATGGGACAGAAATGACGGCGACGGGCGCGCGGGGAAGGCTCACGGCGCTGGCCGCGGCGATGGCTGTGACGACGGCTGTGACGATGGCCACCGCGGGCTGCGCCACGAATGGCCTTGCCAGCCTGCCACTTCCGGCCCCGGGGCTGGGATCGGGGGGTTATTCGCTGAACGCGGTGTTCTCCAACGCGCTCAACCTGCCGATGAACGCCAAGGTCAAACTCGCCGGCGCGGACGTCGGGCAGCTCGAATCGATGGTGGCCCGCAACTACACCGCGCTCACCCGGCTGCGCATCCGCGACGGAGTGCAACTGCCCCGGGGCAGCACGGCCGAATTGCGCACCGCCACACCGCTGGGCGACGTGTTCGTCGCGCTGAAACCCCCGCCGGGCGATCACGACGCGCCCCTGCTGAAGAACGGCGACACCATCGGCCTGGACTCCACCGCGGCGGCCGCGACGGTCGAGTCGGTGCTCAGCTCGGCGGCGGTGCTGGTGAACGGCGGCGCGGTGCGCAATTTCACCAACATCATCAACGGCTTCGGCAAGGCGACCGGCGACCAGGGCCAGGCCTTCGGGGACCTGATCCGCAAGTCCAACGAGCTGCTCGGGACGCTGGATGCCCGGTCCGACCAGATCTCGGCCGCGTTGACGCAATTGTCCACTCTCGCCGACCAACTCGACGCCAAGAACCACACCATCACCGATCTGATGACGGCCGCCGGTCCCGCCACCTCGGCCCTGGCCGACAACACCACCGAGCTGTCCGAGGTCGCCCAGCAGGTGGGCGACACCTCGCGGCTGCTGGCCCGCTTCCCCGCGCTGGGCGGGACCGACACCAGCGGGCGCAGCATGATCCGCGACCTGAACACGATCGCCGGGGCCGCCAACGACGTCGCGGTGAGCCCGGACACCAGCTGGCAATCGATCAACCGGCTGATCCCGGCGTTGGTCAAATCGACGGCGGGAAACTCGATTTCGGTGAACGTCAGCGTGGACAAGATCATGCTGGGATCGCTCCCCGACATCGGCTTCCCCGGCGACATCGGGCTGCACGGGCCGCACCACTACAACGTCAACCTGCTGGTCGGCACCCTCAAGTACACGCTGTGGCGGCTGCAGGAGCGCGTGGTCGGCCGCGGGCCCAACTCGCCGCAGGTTCCCGTCGTGCCGGATCCCACCATCCCCGGCCAGATCGACGTCGCCCCCGGACCTCCCCCGCCGCAGCCGGGATCGCCGCCATGATCCGCGCCGTCGCCGGCTTCGCCAATCTCGTTGTCCGTGCGGTGCGCACGGGTCATCGACAGCAGGTCTGGCTGTCCGTGGCGGGGTTGGTGCTGATCCTCGTCGTCGCGACCGCCTATCTGTTGATCGGCGCATTGCGGGTGACGCCGTTCGCGTCGTCCTACCGCGTCACCGTGCAGTTGCCGGAATCCGGTGGGTTGCTGCCGAATCAGGATGTGGCGCTGCGCGGGGTGCGGATCGGACGAATCGAGTCGCTGCAGATCACCGACAACGGCGTCAACGCCGTCGCCGCCATCACGTCGAAGGTGCGCATCCCGGCCAACAGCGTCGCGCACGTGTCGGCGCTGTCGCCGGCCGGCGAGCAATTCATCAATTTCGAGGCCGCCTCCGACGCCGGGCCCTATCTGCACGACGGCAGCTTCATCACCTCCGAGCGCACCACCGTCCCGGTCAGCCTGGCCCAATTGCTCGGTGACGCCGACGGATTGCTGGCCCAGGTGGATCCGCGCAAGATCGAGCTGATCAAAAAGGAGCTGAGCCTGAGCAAGGAGGGCCCGGCGAAGTTGACGGCGATCGTCGACGGCGGTCTGTTCCTGCTCTCCACGCTCGACTCGGTGCTGCCCGAAACCACCAGCATCATCAAGACCAGCCGCGTCGTGCTGAATCTGGCCAGCGACAAGAACAACGGATTAGGCGCCGCCGCAACCGAACTCAACCACACGCTGACGGGTGTCGCCCGGATGCAGGCCGGCTACCGCCGGTTGACTTCGCAGACGCCGCAAACACTTTCGGCCGTCGACAATCTGTTCGCTGACAACTCCGACACCATGGTGCAGTTGCTGGGCAGCATGGCCACCATGTCGCAGCTTCTCTATCTGCGCGTCCCGGCGCTCAACGCGCTGTTCCCGGATTACCGCGGCTCGGTGCTGGACGCGGTGACGAGCGTCTTTCACGACCACGGCGTGTGGGCGACGGCCGACCTCTACCCCCGCTATGTGTGCGACTACGGCACACCGGCGCACGCCTCCTCCGCCGCCGACTACTACGAGCCGTTCATGTACACCTACTGCCGGGACGACGATCCCGCGGTGTCCATCCGGGGCGCCAAGAACGCGCCGCGACCGGGCGGCGACGACACCGCCGGCCCGCCGCCGGGGGCAGACCTGGGCCGGCGAACCGATCCCACACCCCGGGGCCGCTACACCATCCCCACCCCTTACGGCGGCCCGCAGCTGCCGATCGAACCGCCGCACTGAGCCGGAAACCAGCCGAGCCGATCCCTAGGAGATGATCGTGATCGTGACCACCGAGAAGAACCCGAAGCCCGACACGGCCGCCGAGACCGAGCCGGCCGACGACGCCGCGGGCGACGACGTCGAGAACGCGATCGCCGAGCAGGCCGACGAGGCCGAAACCGACGAAGCCGAAGACGAAGCCGAAGGCGAAGCCCTAGACGAAGCCGAAGACGGGGGCGAACTGCTCACCGGCAAGCGTCGGGGGCGCGAGCGCCGCAAGCGGCCCTGGCGGCGCTACCTGCGTCGCAGCGTGCTGCCGTTGTTACTCGTTGCCTCCCTTGCCGTTTCGGGCTTCCTGGGCTGGCGGCAATGGCAGGAGCATCAGGTGAAGGCGGCCGGTGAACAGGCCCAGCAGGCCGCCATCGCCTACGCGCAGGTGCTCACCAGCATCGATTCCAACAAGGTCGACGAGAACTTCAAGCAGGTGCTCGACGGTGCGACCGGGGAGTTCAAGGACATGTACACCCAGTCCAGTGTCAAGCTTCGGCAATTGCTGATCGACAACAAGGCCACCGCCCACGGCGTGGTGGTGGATTCTGCCATTCAGTCCGCCTCCACCGGCAAGGTCGTGGTGCTGCTGTTCATCGACCAGACCGTCACCAACACCGCCGCGCCCGACCCGCGCATCGACCGCAGCCGGATCAAGATGACCATGGAAAAGGTCGACGGTCGTTGGCGCGCAAGCAAAGTGCAGCTGCTGTGATCCCCCGGATCCTTGCGGCGCTGGTATTGCTCACGGCCGCAACCATTCCCGGCAGCGGCAAGGCCCACGCGTCGGCACCGTCGTTCTGCGGCGAGCTGGGCGGCGACTGGGACGGCCAGTACTGCCACACCTCGGTGACGTCGGAACGCAACGCCGTCCGCGACATCAAGGTCGCCGTGCCCGACGACCTGGTCGACAACCCGACCACCGGACCGGTGATCCGCGACTACCTGCGCACGCTGGTCAACAACTGGCGAAATGCCAACTCCAGCATGGCCGCCGACAGTTACGGCGAGGAGAACTTCGAGGTGTTCCGGCATGCCAGCCTGCTCAGCGCGGTGTTCCACGAGGACTATCACGCCGACGGGCCCAAGCCCAACAACGCCTACCGGACCTTCACCTTCGACATGGCAAGCGGCCGAAGGGTACAACTCGCGGACCTGACGACGTCAAACCCGCTGACCGCCATTCCCCCACTGGCGCAACCGTTTATCGAGACGGCACTCAACCAGGCACCGCCGCCGCACGACCCGGGCACCTACCCGTTTGTCGTCGACCGGTGGACGCCGGACAAGGTCTACTCCGGGGCGTACAAGGCCTGGGCGATCACCCCCGACGAGTTGATCCTGTACATGCCGGACTATCCCGTCGGCCACGACGAACCGATCAACTTCGCCACCGGTCTGCCGCAGTGGTTCATGGACGGCGGCACCGTGCAGGCGCATATCCCGTTGTCCGCCTTGGGTTCCGTGCTGCGCGTCTAGCCGGCGGCGTACCGCTCAGTCCTCGGGGTTGTAGCCGAGGTTGGGGGCCAGCCAGCGCTCGGCCTCGGCCAGCGTCCAGCCCTTGCGCTTCGCGTAGTCGGCGACCTGGTCCTGGGCCAACCGCCCGACCACGAAGTACTGCGACTGCGGGTGCGAGAAATACCAACCGCTGACGGCGGCGCCGGGCCACATGGCCATCGACTCGGTCAGCTCGATGCCGGTGCGCTCCTTGACGTCCATCAACTTCCACAGGGTCACCTTCTCGGTGTGCTCCGGGCAGGCCGGGTAGCCCGGCGCGGGCCGGATTCCCCGGTACTTCTCGTCGATGAGTGCGTCGTTGTCCAGTTGCTCGTCGGGCTGGTAGCCCCAGAACTCCTTGCGGACCCGCTGGTGCATCCGTTCGGCGAACGCCTCCGCCAGCCGGTCGGCGATCGACTCCAGCAGGATCGCGCTGTAGTCGTCCAGGGCCGCCTTGAACTCCGCGATCTTCTCCTGGCTGCCCAGCCCCGCGGTCACCGCGAAGGCGCCGATGTAGTCCCGGTGACCCGTTTCTTTGGGGGCGATGTAGTCGCCCAGCGACCGGTTCGGGATTCCGTCGCGGTGCTCGCCCTGCTGGCGCAGGTTGTGCAGCGTGGTCAGCACCTCGGTGCGGGTGTCGTCGGTGTACAGCTCGATGTCTTCGAAACCCGGGCCGATTGCGTTCGCCGGGAAGAACCCGATCACCGCGTTGGCCGTCAGCCACTTCTCCTTGATCAGGGTGTCGAGCATCTCCTGGGCGTCGTCGTAGAGCTTGCGGGCCGCCTCGCCGGTGGCCGGGTTGTTGAGGATGTCGGGGAAGCGGCCCTTCATCTCCCAGGCGTTGAAGAACGGCTGCCAGTCGATGTACTCGCGCAGCTCGGCGAGGTCGTAGTCCTGAAATTCCCGTATTCCCGCACCGATCGCGGGCACCGGCGGCGTGTAGCCGTCCCAGTCGATCGGCGTCCGGTTGGCGCGGGCCTTTTCCAGCGTCACCATCGGCCGCTCGTTCTTCTGGGCGTGCCGTTCCCGCAGCGACGCGTAGTCCTTCTCGGTGGCCTCCAGCAGGGCGGGCCGCTGCTTGTCGTCCAGCAGCGCGGCGGCGACCGGCACCGAGCGGGAGGCGTCCTTGACCCAGACCACCGGGCCGGAACGGCGCGGCGAGATCTTCACGGCCGTGTGGGCGCGCGAGGTGGTCGCGCCGCCGATCAGCAGCGGGATCTGCAGGCCCTCGCGTTCCATCTCGGCGGCGAAGTTGGACATCTCGTCCAGGGACGGGGTGATCAGGCCGGACAGCCCGATGATGTCGGCGTCGTGCTCTTTCGCAGCATCGAGGATCTTCTGGGCCGGCACCATCACACCGAGGTCGATCACCTCGAAGTTGTTGCACTGCAAGACAACCCCGACGATGTTCTTGCCGATGTCGTGGACGTCGCCCTTGACGGTCGCCATCACGATGGTGCCGTTGGTGTCCTTGGAACCGGACACGCCGGACTCTTCCTTCTCCGCCTCGATGAACGGCAGCAGGTAGGCGACGGCCTTCTTCATCACCCGGGCCGACTTCACCACCTGGGGCAAAAACATCTTGCCCGAGCCGAACAGGTCGCCGACGACGTTCATGCCGTCCATCAGCGGGCCCTCGATCACCTCGATCGGCCGGCCACCCGCGGCGGCAATCTCGGCCCGCAACTCCTCGGTGTCCTCGTCGACGTGGGCGTCGATGCCCTTGACCAGGGCGTGCGTGATCCGCTCGCGGACCGGCAGGCCGCGCCACTCGGCCGCCGCCGAATCCTCCGAAGCATCTGCGGACTTGTTGAACCGCTCGGCGATCTCCAGCAGCCTCTCGGCCGCGTCCTCGCGGCGGTTCAGCACGACGTCCTCGATGCGGTCCCGCAGCTCGGGGTCGATCGAGTCGTAGGGCACCAGCGCGCCGGCGTTGACGATGCCCATGTCCAGGCCGGCCTTGATGGCGTGGAACAGGAACACCGAGTGGATCGCCTCGCGGACGGGGTTGTTTCCCCGGAACGAGAACGACACGTTCGAGATGCCGCCGGAGAGGTGCACCCCCGGCAGGTTCTCCTTGATCCAGGCGCAGGCCTCGATGAAGTCGATGCCGTAGGTTGCGTGCTCCTCGATGCCGGTCGCCAGCGCGAAGCAGTTGGGGTCGAAGATGATGTCCTCGGGCGGGAAGCCGACCTCTTCGGTCAGCACGCGGTAGGCGCGTGCGCAGATCTGTTTGCGGCGCTCCAGGTTGTCGGCCTGACCCTGTTCGTCGAAGGCCATCACGACGACCGCGGCGCCGTACTTGCGGCACAGCCGCGCCTCGCGGACGAACTTCTCCTCGCCCTCCTTCAAAGAGATCGAGTTGACGATCGGCTTGCCCTGCACGTTCTTCAGGCCGGCCTCGATGACCTCCCACTTGGAGGAGTCGATCATCACCGGGACCCGGCTGATGTCCGGCTCGGCGGCGATCAGCCTGGTGAACCGGTCCATCGCGGCGACGCCGTCGATCATGCCCTCGTCCATGTTGATGTCGATGACCTGGGCACCGACCTCCACCTGCTGCAGGGCGACCGACAGCGCGGTGTCGTAGTCCTCGGCCTTGATCAGGTTGCGGAACCGGGCCGAGCCGGTGATGTTGGTGCGCTCGCCGATGTTCACGAACAGCGAGTCGTCGGTGATGTTGAGCGGCTCGAGGCCCGAGAGCCGGGTGGCCACCGGAATCTGCGGCACCTCGCGCGGCGGCTTGCCCTCGACGACCTTGGCGATCTCGGCGATGTGCGGCGGCGCGGTTCCGCAGCAACCACCGACGATGTTGACCAGGCCGGCCTCGGCGAAGTCGGCGATGTAGGAGGCCTGACGCTGCGGGGACTCGTCGTACTCGCCGAAGGCGTTGGGCAGGCCGGCGTTCGGGTAGCAGGAGACGAAGGTGTCCGCGATGCGCGACACCTCGGCGATGTAGGGCCGCATCTCCGGTGCGCCCAGGGCGCAGTTGAGCCCGACCGCGATCGGCTTGGCGTGCCGGATCGAGTTCCAGAACGCCTCGGTGACCTGCCCGGACAGCGTTCGCCCGGAGGCATCGGTGATGGTGCCCGAGATGATGACCGGCCAGCGGCGCCCGCGCTGTTCGAACAGCGTCTCGAGGGCGAACACCGCGGCCTTGGCGTTCAGCGTGTCGAAGATCGTCTCGACGATCAGGAGGTCGACACCGCCGTCGACCAGGCCGTTGGCCGCCTCGAGGTAGGCGGCGACCAGCTCGTCGTAGGTGACGTTGCGGGCCCCGGGATCGTTGACGTCCGGCGAGATCGACGCGGTCCGCGACGTCGGCCCCAGCGCCCCGGCGACGTAGCGGGGCTTGTCCGGGGTGCTGAACTCGTCGGCGGCCTTACGGGCCAGGGCGGCGCCGGCGTAGTTCAGCTCGTAGCTCAGCTCCTCCATGCCGTAGTCGGACAGCGAGATCGCGTTCGCGTTGAAGGTGTTCGTCTCGAGGATGTCGGCGCCCGCCTCGAGGTACTCGCGGTGAATGCCCTCGATGATCTGCGGCTGCGTCAGGTTGAGCAGGTCGTTGTTGCCGACCAGATCGCTCGGCCAGTCCTTGAACCGCTCGCCGCGGTAGCCGGCCTCGTCGGGGCGGTCCCGCTGGATCGCGGTGCCCATGGCGCCGTCGATCACCATGATCCGCTGGCGCAGCGCCGCCGTCAGTTCGTCGGTGCAGTCGGGGCGGATGTTTGGCGCGAAGCTGTCCGACGCCGGGGTGGTCACGGGGGCGGTCACGTGCACTCCTTCCATAACGGAAGGCGTCCTTGACTTCGCCGAGCGTGGCGGATGCCGGCGGGAACCCGGATCCGTTGCAACGCCTCTCGACCAGAAAAGTCTACGTCGTCACCCGATCGACGTTCGGACGCCCAACTCATCGCCGGGATCGACAGCTCGCAGATCCTGTCGGCGACATAATAGTTACCAAGGTTAACGAGATTGCGGCCGGGCGTATTTCTGCGCGACGGTGTCGACGCCGGTTGGTGAAACCGTCCGGGCTCGGGTCGGCCGCCATTGACGCGGTGCCCGTCGCGGCGTGTTCGTCGGCGGCAGTCACGCCGTAAGGATAGTCCGCCTATGCAAAGGCCCGGGTAAACCGCCGATCGGCCGCCGATACACGGCCACGCCGCCTCGGACATTGTCGCGGGGAAGGCCGTACGCTAAATCTGTGACCCCGCCCGACGGCCCACCCTATGGCGCACCCAGTGGCCAGGCCGCTCTGCCCGAACTGCACCACACCGTCGTCGTGGCTGCGTTCGAGGGCTGGAACGACGCCGGCGATGCGGCCAGCGACGCCCTCGAGCACCTCGAGGCCATCTGGGAGGCCGACCCGATCCTGGAGATCGACGACGAGGCCTACTACGACTACCAGGTGAACCGTCCGGTGATCCGGCAGGTAGACGGGGTGACCCGCGAGCTGGTGTGGCCGGCGATGCGGATCTCGCACTGCCGGCCGCCGGGCAGCGACCGCGACGTGGTGTTGATGCACGGCGTGGAACCCAACATGCGCTGGCGCACCTTCTGCGCCGAACTGGTGGCCATCGCCGACAAGCTCAACGTGGACACCGTGGTGATCCTGGGCGCCCTGCTGGCCGACACCCCGCACACCCGGCCGGTGCCGGTATCCGGCGCGGCCTACTCGCCCGAGTCGGCCAAACGCTTCGGGCTCGAGGAGAGCCGCTACGAGGGCCCCACCGGCATCGCCGGGGTGTTCCAGGACGCGTGCGTGGCCGCCGGGATCCCGGCGGTGACGTTCTGGGCGGCGGTGCCGCACTACGTGTCCCAGCCGCCCAACCCGAAGGCCACGGTGGCGTTGCTGCGCCGCGTCGAGGACGTGCTCGACATCGAGGTGCCGCTGGCCGATCTGCCGACCGACGCCGAGGAGTGGGAGCAGGCGGTCACCGAGATGACCGCCGAGGACGAGGATCTCGCCGAATACGTGCAGTCGCTGGAACAGCGCGGCGACGCCGAGGTCGACATGAACGACGCGCTGGGCAAGATCGACGGCGACGCGCTGGCCGCCGAGTTCGAGCGGTATCTGCGCCGCCGCCGGCCCGGCTTCGGGCGGTAGGTATTTCGCGTGCCTTTAGCTCGCCGAGCGTCGACTAGTTGCGCGCCGCCCCGCGATCCGGCCGCAACAATTCCACGTTGGCGGCCGACATCGAACGGCCCAGCGCGGCGACTTGGGCGTCCAGTGCGGGCAACAGCTCGGCGGTCGGTGAGTGCAGCGGCATTTCGCCGAGCCGACTGGACAGCACCGGCTTGGCCCAGCGGAACAGCGCCACCCAGCGCGGGCAGTAGATGCGGGTGCGGCGGAGCTGGATGCCCTTGACGAACGCGGCCGCGCATTTGTCGACCGTCGTCGTCTTGTTCAGCGGCCAGGGCAGGCTGGCGAGCAGTCGATCGAAGGCCGGCAGGTCGTTCTGGGTGTCGCGAACCAACGCGGTGTTGATCCAGGACATGTGCGCCGAGCCGACCTTGACGCCGTGCCGGGCCACTTCCAGTCGCAGCGCGTTGGCCAGCATCTCGACGCCGGCCTTCGACGCGTTGTAGGGGGCCAGCCCCGGGCAGGCCGCGTAGGCGGCCAGCGACGAGACGATCAGCACGTAGCCGCGGCGCTCGATCACCGCGGGCAAGGTCGCTCGCACGGTGTGAAAGACGCCGAGCACGTTGATGTCGAGGACTCGCCTGAACGCGTCCGGGTCGACCTGGGCCACCGAGCCGTAGCTGGCGATGCCGGCGTTGGCCAGCACCACGTCGATGCCACCGAATCGCTCGACGGCGCGGTCGGCGGCGGCCTGCATGGCCGACAGATCGCGCACGTCCGCGACGGCCGTCAGCACCCGCTCCTCGCCGAGTTCCGCGGCAAGCGAGGTCAGTTCGGCGTCGTTGAGGTCGGTCAGCACCAACCGGGCGCCTTTCGCGTTCAGCCGGCGGGCGACCTCGGCGCCGATTCCCCGGGCGCCGCCGGTGATGAAGACGACTTTGTCCCGCAGCGATGTCATGACGCAAACGTACCGGTGCGGTCGGACGGATCGCGGTCGGGCCGGCTGGTGCGGGCTGGCGCGAATTTGCGGCTATTTTGCGGATGTCGAGTATGCCTGTGTTTTTCGTCTTTGGCGGCGGTTAGCGGTGGCGTTATTCGCCGCGTGCCAAGTTAATTCGACCTCACTACCCTAAATCGCCTCTCGCACTACTCTATTTGGCTCGCGCCGTCCCAGTAGCGGCGGCCGCGACCATAGGCTCCGAGCATGACACGGAATCGCGCATGCCACGCGGCGACGCGAGACGACGGACGGCGGCGTGCCGCCACGCCCGGCGGCGTTGGTAGACGCTTGTCGCACAAGGCCGGTCGTTATCGAACCGTGTCGAATTCGATCCGCTCCGGTCCGGTCAATTGCGCTTCTCAACGCGCTTCTCGACGCGCTGCAACGCTTTTTCTGAGGGAGGGATGATGCACCGAAAATCGACTCCGTCAGATTTTCCGATGTGGAAGTTTGTGGCGCGCAGCAACTTGGGTGATCTCGACACCTATCTCTGGCACCGTCAGGGCAGCAACCAGTTTTGCTGGCGGCCGGTAGGAAAGCCCTGGGGCGGACGGAAAAAGCCCGACGACGCGGACTGACGGACGAAATCACCCGTCACCCCAACAAGAGACCAGCCCGCGGCCGGGTGCCGTTGGCGCGCAAGTCTATTGCCGCCCTCCCCCGCCGTGTCGGCGGCGAACCCCGCCGGGCTAACGGCTCAGCCGGGCGAACCGACCCTGCCGGTATTGCTCGACGCACGACGCGCGCCGCACCTTGCCGCTCGTGGTGATCGGTATCGAACCAGGCGCCACCAGGACCAGATCCGCCACCCCGATGCCGTGGGAGTTCGAGATCGCCGAGGTGACTTCGCGCTCGACGAGCGCAAGCTTGTCCGCCGCCTCGCGGGACGGGTCCTGATTCTTGACTTCGATGATGACGACCAGCTTTTCCATGCCCCCCTGCGGAACCGCGATCGCCGCGCACCGGCCCCGGGTGATCTCCTGAACCGTTGCTTCGATGTCGTCGGGTGAGTGGTTACGCCCGTAGACGATCAACAGGTCCTTGATGCGGCCGATGATGAACAGCTCGCGATCGGACAAGAACCCCGAGTCGCCGGTGCGCAACCACGACGCGTCGGGCGCGCCCGACGACGCGGCGGCCAGCCGACCGCCGAAGGTGCGTTCGGTCTCTTGCGGCTTCTTCCAGTAGCCCATCGCGACGTTGTCGCCGTGGATCCAGATCTCGCCGACGGTCCCCTCCGGACACTCGATCCCGGTGTCGGGATCGACGATGCGGATCATCGGTGACCGCGGCACCCCGTAGCTGACCAGTGGTGTGCCGGTGGGGCTTTCGCACCGCTCCGCGGTGCCGGTGACCAGCTTCTCGGAATCGAAGTGCGCGATCTCGGGCGGCTGCGCCGGTGTGCGGCTCAACGCATAGACCGTCGCCTCCGCCAGTCCATAGGCGGGGCGTACCGCCTTGCCGGGCAGGTTGAAGCGCGCGAACTTCTCGGTGAAACGCCGCAGCGTCGCGGGATGCACCCGTTCGCTCCCGCTGAGGATCACCAGCACGTCGGCCAGGTCCAGCCCGGCCATGTCCTCGCCCGATGTTTTACGCGCCGCCAACTCGAAAGCGAAGTTCGGTGCCGCCGAGAATGTGTGACTTTCCTTGGCCAGCAACTGCATCCACCGGGCCGGTCGCTGCAGGAACGACACCGGGCTGGTCAGCACGGCGGGAATACCACCCAGGACCGGTGCACACACGCCCAGGATCAAACCCATGTCGTGATAAAACGGCAGCCACGACACGATGGTGGTGTCCGGCGGGGCGACCCCCCCGTACTCCGCGCAGAAGTCGGACATGATCTGCCCGAAGTTGGCCAGCAGGTTCCGCTGCGAGACCATGACCCCGGCAGGTTGACGAGTCGACCCGGACGTGTATTGCAAATAGGCCAGCTCCGGGCGATTCTGGCCCCCGGCGCCGGAGGCGGCTTGGGTGTCCAGATCCAGCAGGTCGACCTCGACGACGGATGGCACCGGTCGGCCGGATTGCGACTTGACATACCCCGCAACGGTTTCCGCGGCGGAGGACGTGGTGAGGATGACGGTCGGCGACGCGTCACGCAGCACCGAGTCGACGCGCTCGTCGCTGACGCCCCCCAGCGGCAGCGCCAGCGGAACCGCGACCTGTCCCGCGTGCAACGCGCCAAGGAACGCCACGATGTAGTCAAGGCCCTGCGGGGCCATGATCACGACGCGGTCGCCCGTCGCCCCGCAATGTTGAAGCGCTCGTGCGGCATTCACCGTTCGCCGGTACAGCTGCGACCACGTCAGGGTCTCGGCGACCCCGTTCCAGTCCCGCTCGTAATCGATGAACGTGAACGCCGTGTCGTTGGGCTGCAGACTGGCCCGTTCACACAGCAGGTCCGAAATAGACGTCTCGACCATGATTACTCCATGCCGGTGCGGCCCGGCGACCAGAAAGGCTTGGTGCGTACCTGGTTTCGCTTCCAGCCGCGTTCGGTGATCAATATCTGGCGTAGGGCTTGCACGGTGCGGGCCTCGCCGGCAAGGTAGGCGACGCCCAGATGGTCCGGCAGCGGAAGGCGGCGCAGCGCGTCGGCGAGCACGGCGGAGTTCGCGGCCGGGGCGCCGCCACGCTCGACCCGTTCGAGGGGCCGGGCCAGGGGCAGGTGGTCGGCTTCGGTCGCGGCCTCCACCACTCCGTAGACCTCCGCGGTGGGGGGCAAAGAGCGAAGCATCGCGGCGAACGCGACCGACGCGGTTTCCTCGCCGGCGAACACGTGATAGGGCGCGTCGTCCCGGATGACGAACTTGCCCTGGGGCCGGGTCATACGGACGTGATCTCCGAGGGGGGCGGCCATCGCCCAACGTCTGGCGGGCGTCGCGCCCTTCGGGTCGCCGTCGTGGTCGACCATCACGATGTCCAGCGCGCCGCGGTCGGGGTCGGCGGCGTAGATGGAATACGTGCGCAGCACGGGGTATGGGTGCAGCCGCAGCACGGACTCCCGCAGCCTTTCGACCTGCAGCCGGATGTGCTGACCCGGGGTCCAGCCCAGTCCTTGCAGTCGCGGGCCGCTGAACCGGATGCGGCGCATTCGCGGTGTCAACGCTTCGATCTCGCTGACGGTTGCGGTGAGGAACACCGCGTCGCGCAGCGTGCTGATGAGGGGGAAGCCTTCGATGAGGGTGGCCACGGAGAACCTGCTCAGTAGTTGTTGCAGGTGCTGAAGACCCGCTGGACAAGCCCGAACTGTTGGTCGGCCCCCGGCTGGCTCGCCAACATCTGGGCCATCTGCTGGCGTTGACCCGGCGGTGACGCGAGGAACTGACGCAGAAACGAGACGCTCTCCGGTGAAGCGCTGAATTGTGCGGCGGCCTGCGGATCTGCCGCCTGCAGCGCCGACATCACCTGCCCGTAATCGCAGGTTGTGTTGACGAACGGACTCAGATCCCGATCGGCGGACGCCGGCCCGGCCGCGGTCAACGCTAGTGCCAGGCCGCAAACCGCGACGGCCGATCGGGTCACCGCTTGCGTGGCCATTCGGTGGGCACCTCCAGCTGGTCTTCGCATCGGAACGGCTCACCGAATCGGGGTGAACTCGAGGTGTAATTCCTTGAGGCGCCGGAACAACAGGGTGGGATCCCATCTGAGCCGGCGAGCGCCTGCCGGACCGTGCTTGGCCTCGCAAAGGCGGATGTCGGCCATCCGGCTGAGGATCCGCTCCAGGCTGACCCGCACCTCGGCGCGGGCAATCGGAGCGCCCGGGCACGTGTGAATTCCGCGGCCGAATGCCATGTGATGCAGTATGTTCGGGCGGTCGAGGCGGAATTCGTTGGGTTCGTCGAACCGCCGCGGATCACGGTTGGCCGCACCGTTCATCACCAGAATGCTGGTGCCGGCCTGCACCTCGACGTCGCCGATCCTGGTGGTGCGCCGCGCGAGACGGAAATTCGATTTGATCGGGCTTTCGATGCGCAGCATCTCCTCGATGAAGGCGGGGATCTTTGAGTTGTCCTCGCGGAGCAGGTCTTGCAAGTCCGGTCGCTCCGCGAGCGTGAGCATCGACAGGCTCAGCAGGTCGATCGTCGTGCCGTGGCCGGCGGCGAACATGAACGTGGCAACGCGGGCGACATCGATCGGTTCGGGTGTCGTGCCGTCGGGAAACTTCGCCAGCGCCAACTCGGTGAGGACGTCGTCGCGCGGATTGCGCCGCCGTTCCTCGACGTAGTCGACGAACCACTCCTCTTTCACCCCGACGAAGCCGCTGCGATCACCTTCGAGCCTGCTGGCGATCGCGGCGCGGCGGAATCGCTCACGGTCGGCCTCCGGCACGTCCAACAGGTCCGTGATCGCGTCGAGCGTGAACGGAAAGTTGTAGTCGATGACCATCTCGCACTTGCCATTCGCGATGAAGCGGTTGAGTTGTTCGTCCGCAAGCCGCCACAGGAAGTCCTCGTTGTTCTTGAGCTGCTTCGGGGTGAACAATCTGCTCAACAGCGAGCGGTGCGCGGTATGCATCGGCGGATCGAACGTGATGAAGTAATCGCCGAACGTGACCTTCTTGCGGTACCGCTCGATCAGTTCCGAGATGTCGTCGCTGCCGGTGTTGACCGGAATTCCCGACCAAGGCCCGCTGACAATGTTGCATACCGACAGGGCGTGGTCGGTGTCGCGCTGCACCGCGAGGGCCTCGTCGTACCCCGAGACCATCACCACGCCGTGCGCCGGCTCACGCCACACCGGGCAACGACGGATCGCGTCGTAGTAGTCGTAGGGGTCGTCGACAACCGACTTGTCGGTGAAGAAGTCAAGGTTCTCGGGTGCGCTCACTTCTCCTCCTTTGTGCCGCAACGTAAGTCGATCCTCATGAGCTAAACCCTGTCCGCCTGGGCCGCGCCCGCGGGCGTCAGCTTGTCCCGCAGCAGGTCCGCCAAACCGCGTATGGTGCCGATGGCGGCGATGTCGGCGGGCGACACCCGGATGCCCGTTTCGGTCTGGATGCGGGTGAGCAGTTCGAGGCCGCCCAACGAGTCCAGGCCGTATTCGGGCAGCGGGCGGTCGGGGTCGACGTTGCGGCGCAGGATCAGACTGACCTGATCCGAGATCAGCCGCCGCAGCCGGGTGGACCACTCTTCCGGCGGCAGCTCCTCGAGCTCGGCACGCAGCTTGCTTGTGCCCGTTGCGCTTTGCCCGTTGGCGCGGAACGCCTCGGCGAAGGGACTGCGTTGCGCGAATGCGGTCAACCACGGTGTGCCCGTTATCGGGGCGTAGCCGGTGCAGGCCCGGTCGTGGCGCAGCAGCGCTTCGAACGCGTAAGCGCCCTCGTCGGGAGTGATCGCAACATCGGCACTATCGGCCAGGGCGGCACCGCGCCCGATCTGCGCCCAGGCGCCCCAGGCGATGGCGGTGGCCTTCAGGCCCCGGGCCCGGCGCCAGCGGGTGAAGGCGTCCAGCCAGCTGTTGGCCGCGGCGTAGGCGCCCTGGCCGGGCGAGCCGACCAGCGCGGCCGCCGAGGAGAACGAGCAGAACCAGTCCAGCGACTGCTCGGCGCCGGACTCTTGCAGCGCTAAGTGCAGATTCCATGCGCCGTAAACCTTTGCCGCCCAGTCCCGCTCGATGAGCTCGTCGGTGATGTTGGCCAGCGTGGCGTCCTCGATGACCGCCGCCAGATGTAGGACGCCGCGCACCGGAAGCCCGGTGGCGGTCGCTACGTCGAGCAACCGCTGCGCCGTGCCGGCCTCGGCGATGTCGCCGCGCTCGACCACGATGTCGGCACCCATCTGGCGGATCCGTTCGAGCGTCGCCAGCGCCTTGGGATTGGGCAGCGCGCGCGAGCACAGCACGATGCGCCCGCAGCCGACGCGAGAACCGGGAGAAGCCATCTTTTCGGCCAAAAACAGCCCCAGGCCGCCCAGCCCGCCGGTGACGATGTAGGCGCCGTCGCTGCGGAAGGCGCGGACCTGCGCCGGCGGCACCACCACGCGGCTGCGGCCGGCGTGCGGGACGTCGAGCACGAGCTTGCCGGTGTGCTGGGCGGCGCTCATCACCCGAATCGCGCTGGCGGCGTCGGCAAGTGGATAATGCGTGCTTTCCGGCATCGGCAATGCTCCGTCCGCGGTGAGCCGGTACACCGTTCTGAGCAAGCCGCGCAGTTTGTCCGGGTGGCTAAACGACATCAACGCCAGGTCGAGGGCGTAGAACGTCAGGTTGCGCCGGAACGGCAAGAGTCCCAATCGGGTGTCGCCGTAGATGTCGCGTTTGCCGATCTCGACGAATCGCCCACCGAAAGCCAGTAATTCGATGCCCGCGCGCTGGGCGGCGCCGGTGACCGAGTTGAGCACGATGTCCACGCCGTAGCCGTCGGTGTCATGGCGGATCAGGTCCGCGAACTCCACGGTTCGCGAGTCGTAGACGTGCTCGATACCCATGTCGCGCAGTAATTGTCGGCGTTGCTCGCTGCCGGCGGTGGCGAAGATCTCGGCTCCGGCGGCGCGGGCGATGGCGATCGCCGCCTGTCCGACCCCGCCGGTCGCGGAGTGGATCAGCACCCGGTCGCCGGCCCCGATTCGGGCCAGCTCGTGCAGGCCGTAATAGGCGGTGGCGTGCGCGGTCGTCACCGCCGCCGCCTGGTCGTCGGCCAGTCCGGGCGGCACGGTGACGGCCAGGCGCGCGTCGCAGGTGAGGAAGGTGCCCCAACACCCGTTGGCGCTCAGGCCGCCGACATGATCGCCCACCTTGTGGTCGGTCACGTCCGGCCCGACCGCGGTCACCACGCCCGCGAAGTCGGTGCCCAGTTCCGGCAGCCGCCCCTCAAAAGCGGGGTACCGGCCGAATGCGACCAGCACGTCGGCGAAGTTGATGCTGGACGCGCTGACGGCCACCTCGATCTGTCCGGGTCCCGGTGGAACGCGGTCGCAGGCAACGAGTTCGAGTGACTCCAGATCGCCGGGGGTGCGGATCTGCAGGCGCATCCCGTCGCACTCGTGGTTGGCGACGGCCGTGTGCCGCTCCTCGGGCAGCAGCGGAGCGGGGCACAACCGGGCGGTGTACCAGGCGCCGTCTCGCCACGCCGTCTCGTCCTCCTCACAGCCGGCGAGCAGTTGCCGCGCCAGCGCTTCGGCGTCGGTGGATTCGTCCACGTCGATCTGGCCGGCGCCCAATTGCGGGTGTTCCATGCCGATGACCCGGACCAGGCCCCGCAGCCCCGCCTGGCCCAGGTTGGGCACGTCGTCGGGCAGCACGGTTTGGGCGTTGCGGGTCACGACATACAGCCGCGGCGGTTCGCCGGGCAGGTCCGTCAGCTCGCGGGCGATGCGCACCAGATGTTGCACATGGTCTCGGCTGAGCAGTGCCGACTCCTGGTCGTTATCACCGTTTTTCGGCCCGGTGAGCACCACCACGCCGGTGAATCCGTCGCCACGCCATTGGTTTCGCAGCTGTTCGGCGTGCGCGGTGTGGTCGGCCTGCTGCGGCCAGGCCATCGTGGTGCATTGCGCCCCATGGTTTTTCAGCGTGTCGGCCAATGTGCTGGCCAGTACGTCGGCCGTGGCGGTAGTGCCGATCAGCAGCCAGCTTGCGGCGTCGGCGTGCTCCGGCTCGGGCAATTCCCGTTGCCGCCATTCGATGTTCAACAGCCGTTCGGTCAGCACACGGTCTCTGGTGCCGCTCTCGGATGCGCTGGTGCCCACTCGCAGACCCTGCACGGCCAGCAGGACCGCCCCGTGTTCGTCGAGCACGTCGATGTCGGCCTCGACGCCGGACGTGTCGGCCTTGGTCACCCGCGTGTAGCAGTAGTGGGCGTTGCGTGCCGCGCTGTAGGCGCGCAGGCGACGGATGCCCAGCACCAATCCCAGCGCGCCGTCGCCGAGCGCCCGAACAGCCGGATGAGCTTCGACGGACTGGAAACAGGCGTCCAGCAGCGCCGGGTGCACGCCGTAAGCGGCTTGCTGCGAGCGGATTTGGCGCGGCAACGCCACCTCGGCCAGGACGGTGCCGGTCTCGTCGCCGGTATGGACGGCGCCCAGGCCGGCGAACGCGGGACCGTACTGGACGCCGCGTCGGTCCATCCGCCGGCGCACCTCGGCGCCGTCATCGTCATGCGGGTGCGCGGTCAGTAGCGCGGACAGGTCGTGGGCGGCCGGCTGCTCGTCGACCGCGGCACCCAGCACCGCCGACGCGTGCCGCGCCTGTTCGCCGCCCTGATGCGACTGCACGGTGAAGTGCAGGACTCCCGGCGAGGACACCGACGCCGAGGCGTCGATCGTGGTCTGCTCGTCCAGCAGCAGCGCCTGCTCGAACCGGATGTCGCGGACCTCGGCCGCCGCGCCCAGCACGGATCGCGCGGCCGCCAAAGCCATCTCGCAGTAGGCGGCCCCCGGCAGCACCACCACGTTGCGGATCTGGTGGTCGGCGAGCCACGGCTGGGCGGCGGTGCCGACGTCGGCCTGCCACAGGTGGCGCTCGGGTTCCTCCTGCAGGTGGACGTGCGGGCCGAGCAGCGGATGGACCGCGACGGTGCAGCCGCCATGTGTCGGGGACTCCAGCCCGCCGTCGGTCAACCACAGCCGGCGGTGCGTCCAGGTCGGCAGCGGCGCGTCCACCAGCCGCCCGGTCGGGTAGAGCACGGAGAAATCGACCGCGGCGCCGGCATTGTGCAGGTCCGCCACAAAGCCGCGCAGCCCGTGCGGCAGCGCTTGTCCGCGCCGCATGCCGGCCAGGGCGGCCATCGGTATTTCGCGGCTGCGGGCGGTCTGCTCGAGCGCGCGGACGAGCAACGGGTGGGGCGCCAGTTCGGCGAAGACCCGATAGCCGTCCTCCAACGCGGCCTGGACGGCCGTGGCGAACCGCACCATGCGGCGCATGTTGTTCGCCCAATAGCGGGCGTCACACACCGGCTGCTCGCGCGGGTCGAACAGGGTCGCCGAGTAGTACGGCACCTCGGGTGGCCGCGGGCTGATCTCGGCGAGCGCGTCGGTCAGGTCGTCCATGATCGGATCGACCTGGGGCGAGTGGAAGGCGACGTCGGTGGGCACCTCGCGGGCCATCACGTCGCGCTCCTGCCAGGCCGTGACCAGGTCGCGAACCGTTGGGGCGGCGCCGGCGATCACGGTGGACTGCGGTGAGGCCACCACCGCCACCACAACATCGCTGATACCGCGTGCCGTCAGCTCCGAAAGCACTTGCTGTGCAGGCAGTTCCACGGATGCCGTGGCACCGGTACCCGCGACCCGGGACATCAGCCGAGAGCGCCGGCAGATCACCCGCGCCCCGTCCTCCAGCGACAAGGCGCCGGCGACGACGACGGCGGCGGCCTCGCCGAGGGAGTGCCCGATCACCGCGCCCGGACGCACCCCGTGGGCTTTCATGGTGGCGGCCAGCGCGACCTGCATGGTGAACAGCGTCGGCTGGACCCGGTCCTGACCGGTGACGGTCTGCGGCGCCGACATCGCCTCGGTGACCGAGAATCCGGACTCCCGGGCGATCAACGGTTCGGCCTGCGCGACGGTGGCGGCGAACACCGGTTCGGTGGCCAGCAGGTCGGCGCCCATCGCCGCCCACTGCGAACCCTGACCGGAGAACACCCATACCGGCCCTCGGTCGCCCCGTCCGACCGCGGCCGGGTAGGGGGTGTCGCCGTCGGCGACCTCGCGCAGGGCCTCGATGAGTTGGGCCCGGTCGCCCGCGAGGACGGCGGTGCGCACGGGGCGGTGCACGCGCCGGCGCGCCAGGGTGTAGGCCAGGTCGGGCAGCGCCAGATCGTCGTGTGCGTGCACCCAGTCGGCCAGCCGGCCGGCGGTGCGGCGCAGTTCGTCGGCGGAGGTGGACGACAGCGGGAACAGCAGGGGCGATTCTGCCGAGATATGTTCGGGTGCAACGGTTTCGGGAGCAGGCTCGGGTGCTTGTTCCAGGATGGCATGGACATTGGTTCCCGACAGCCCGTAGGACGAGACGGCGGCCCGTCGCGGGTGGCCGCCGTTGCTGACCCACGGTGTGGTCTGCTGCGGCACAAAGAGTTTGGTAGCGATGCGGGCCAGGTCGTCGGGCAGCTGGGTGAAGTGCAGGTTCCGGGGTACCACGCCGTGCTGCAGCGCGAGGATCGCCTTCATCATCCCGAGTGCTCCGGAGGCCGCCTGCGCATGGCCGAAGTTGGTCTTCACCGACGCCAGCGCGCAGGGGCCGTCGATGCCATAGACCTCAGCCAGGCTGGCGTATTCGATCGGGTCGCCCACCGGGGTGCCGGGGCCGTGCGCCTCGACCATGCCGACCGTGCCGGCGTCCACGCCCGCGGCGGCCAACGCCGCCCGGTACACCGCGGTCTGCGCGGTCTTGGACGGGGTGGCGATGTTCACGGTGTGACCGTCCTGATTGGCGGCCGTGCCGCGCACCACCGCCAGGATCCGATCACCGTCTCGGAGCGCGTCGTTCAACCGCTTGAGGAGCAGCATGACGCTGCCCTCGCCGCCCACGAACCCGTCGGCCGCGACGTCGAAGGCGTGGCAGCGTCCGGTGGGCGACAGCATGCCCTCGGCCGACCCGGCGGAGAACTTGCGCGGGTCCAACGCCAGGGTGGCGCCGCCGGCCAGGGCGAGATCGCTTTCGCCCTCGTGCAGGCTTCGGCAGGCCAGGTGGATGGCGGTCAGGCCGGACGAACACGCGGTGTCCACCGTCAGTGCGGGACCGTGGACGCCCAGAGCGTAGGCGATGCGCCCGGAAGCCAGGCTGAAGTTGCTCCCGGAGAAGCCATAGGCGCCTTCCACGGAGCGGGTGTCGGCGGCCAGCAATTGGTAGTCGCCGTGCGTCAACCCGATGAACACCCCGGTGCGGGAGTCGGCGACGCGCTCCTCGGTGAGACCGGCGTGTTCCATTGCCTCCCATGAGGTCTCCAGCAGCAAGCGGTGTTGCGGGTCCATCGCGGTCGCTTCCCGCTCGTTGATCCCGAAGAACTCGGGGTCGAAGCCGGCGACGTCGTCGATGAATGCGCCCCAGCGCGATACCGACCGGCCCGGCACACCCGGCTCGGGGTCGTAGTATTCGTCGGCGTCCCAGCGGTCGGGCGGGATTTCGGTGACGAAGTCGTCGCCGCGCAACAATGCCTCCCACAACCGCTCCGGGGAGTCGACGGCTCCGGGTAGCCGGCAGGCCATGCCGATCACGGCGACCGGAACGACGGGTGTGGCGCGGATCGGGGGGGACGAATCGGTGGAAGGCGAGCGCTGAATAACGTCGTCGATCGGGTAGGTAGTCACCAGTCCTCCAGAGTTCGCTGTGGCAAGAGCCGAACGGTGCGGTGCACTAGCTGTTGCGGACCGGGCGCCCGAAAACGGTCTCGGCGAAGTGCATGACCCCGAGCGTCGTGCGTTTCAATCCCGTTGTCAGGTTTATCAAGTCGGTAGCGTAGTCAGGGGCCGCACATAGAGTGGTCGGCGCAAACCGACCGAGTGGTGGCGGTGTCCGCGGCAGAAACTTACGCATCCGAAGACCGGCGGGCCGGATCGGAACACGTTCTGCGAACGTATTTTTCGCCGATAACGATTGCTTCGGCCGGTCCCGGGAGGCTACAACTCCCCCGCGTCGACGGCCTTCTTGACTTCCTGGGCGCGGGCCACCTGCGCGGCGGTGTACCCGATCAGCAGGGCCACCCCACCGAGCAGCGCGACGACCCCGGCCAGCCACAGCAGGCCGTAGGTGTAACCGCGATCGAGCGCATGCAGCTGGGCGGCGTTCATGGACTTCACCGGACCCAGCGTGCCGCCCAGGCGCAGCGCGTGCGACGTGATCGCCACCTGCACGACGACCAGCACCAGCGGGCCGCCCAGGGTCTGCAGCATCACCGCGATCGCGGAGGTCGGCCCGATCCGGTCGACGTCGACGCTGGCGATCACCGACAGCGTGAGCGTGACGAAGACCGCTCCGATGCCGATAGCGCAAACGATGAGCGGCACAACGAGATTCGGGAAGTAGGGCATGCCGCGATTGAAGGTCGAGCCGTACAGCGTCGCGCCCAGAATCAGGCCGCCACTGGCGATCACCACCACCCGTGGCGGGAACCACGTCACCAGCTTCGACGCCACGCCCACCCCGATGGCCATCGCGAGGCCGAACGGGATGAAGGCGACGCCCGCGCGCAGCGGACTGTAGCCCATCATGGTCTGCACATACAGTCCGACCAGCACGGTGAGCGTGAAAAACACCCCGCCGGCAAGGAACATGGCCGCGAACGCGGCCAACCGGTTGCGGTCGAAGAACAGGTTGAACGGCACGATGGGGTTTTCGGCGGTGCGCTCCACCACGACGAACGCGACGAAAGCGGCCAGCGCCACCACGCCCGACCCGATCGTGATGGGCGAGCGCCATCCCGCCTCCGGGCCCATCGAAATGCCGAACACGGCGACCGTTCCGGTCACGGTGGCCAGCACCGCCCCGGTGACGTCGAGCTTGATCCGCTCCGTCTGGGTTTCCTGTCGAGTGATGAGAACGAGGTAGATCACCGCCAGCCCGATCGGTACGTTCACCAAAAACGCCAGCCGCCACGACACGTCGGTGAGGGCCCCGCCTACCACCAGGCCCAGCACTCCGCCGAGACCGGTCATCGCGCCGAACACCGCCGTCGCGGCATTGCGCGCCGACCCCCGCGGAAAGGTGGTCGCTATCAGCGCCAAGTTGGTCGGCGCGATGATCGCGGCGGCCGCACCGTGCAGCAGCCGTGCCGCTATCAACGTGCCGCCGGCCCAGGCGATGCCGCACAAGCCCGAGGCGAAAGTGAACAGCGCGACCCCGACGAGGAAAGCGCGCTTGCGGCCGATGGTGTCGCCCAGCCTGCCACCCAACAGCATCAGGCCACCGAAGGTCAGCATGTAGGCGGTGATCACCCAGCTCCGCGCCGCATCCGACAGGCCCATTTCGTTCTGGATCTTCGGCAGCGCGAAGACCGCGACGGGACCGTCCATCGCCACCATCAGCTGCATGCCGCCGATCGCGACGATCACGGCGACGAACTGGCGAGACCACAGCCGCGTGGTCGGCGCTACGGACATCGTCAACCGCCACCCTCGAGGACAACCTTGAGTTGCTGGCCGTACTGGATCAGCGACTCGGTACTCATCATTTGCTGATGCGTACAGTCGACCGGGTAGCTGCTGATTTCGCCGGTGACATACGGTCGCCAGCTTCGCAGCGACGACGAGTTCTGGTCGCCCTCCTCCCGCGCGGCAGCGAACAACTTCACATCACCATCGAAGACGCCCGGTTCGTGCGCTCTGGCCAACGCGAGGTTCGTATTGTCGTTGCGGACAATCGAATCGAGCAACGGCTTGTAGCGCGGTAGCTCTTCGATCCCGCGTTCGCGAAGCAGTTTTTCGGCCCGCTCGTAGGTAAGCGGCTCATCGCCCTCGGGAACCTGTATGCCACAGAACCGCAGGACTTCGTTCAGTGCCTGCTCGACTAAGACATCGCTGTTCAGGGCGTCGCTGCTGGGGATGACCAGTAGGGCGTCGAGCAGGATCAGATGCCGGACCGGACAGCCGCGTCGCTGCAACTCGATGGCGATCTCATGGGCGACGACGCCGCCGAAGGACCAGCCGAGGAGGTTGTAGGGCCCGGTGGGATCGACGCCCTGGATCCGGTCGGCATAGTTTTTCGCCATATCGCGGATTGACGCCGGTTCGGCCTCGCCTCGCTGCAGGGATTGCTGAATCCCAATGATGGGGCAGCCCAGGTAATTACCGAGAGCGTGATACGGCCAGCTCAGCCCGCTCGCGGGATGAATGCAGAACAGCGGAGCGCCGGTGCCCTCCTTGAGGAACTCGACGGGGACGATTTCCACCTGGTTTTCCACCTCGTTGGCGCCCTGGCCCAGCTGCCGGCACAACCCTCTGACGGACGGTGCGTGGAACAACGTGCGGACCGCGAGGCCGGCGTCCAAGGTTTTGTTGATGGCGGCGATGACCCGCATCGCCGAGAGCGAATCCCCGCCCAGGTCGAAGAAGGAGTCGTCGACCCCGACCCGCTCGAGCCCGAGCACCTGGGCGTAGATCCCGGCCACGGCCTCCTCGGTGGGAGTAGCTGGGGCGCAGTATTTTTCGCGCTCGATGTACTCGGGCGCGGGAAGGGCGCGGGTGTCCAGTTTGCCGTTGACCGTCAACGGCAACGCGTCGAGCACCACCACCGCCGCCGGCACCATGTAGGCCGGCAGCCGCTGACCCAGCCGGGCCCGAATATCGGCCGGGTCAGCGGCTCCGGTGACTGATTCGGTGACATAGCCCACCAGGCGTTTGTCGCCGGGGCGGTCCTCGCGGGCGATCACCGCCGCTTGCTCGATACCGTCCAAACCGGCCAGCGCCGAACGGATTTCGCCCAGTTCGATGCGGTAGCCGCGGATCTTGACCTGCTCATCGGCCCGACCCAGATACCGCAGCTGCCCATCGGCGCCCCACCGCACCAAATCCCCGGTGCGATACATCCGCGTCCCCGACTCGCCGAAGGGACAGGCCACAAACCGAGATGCGGTCAGCCCCGCCCGGCGCACGTATCCGACCCCGACGCCGGTACCGGCCACATACAACTCGCCGACCACGCCGGCCGGCACCGGACGCAACCACTGATCCAGCACGAAGAAGGCCGCCCCGGGCACGGGTGAGCCGATCGGCACGGCGTCCGACCCGGTCGACCCCGTCGTCAACGGCGCACTCAAGGCCACCCACATCGTCGTCTCGGTGGGGCCGTATTCATTGATCATCACGCGTCCGGGCCCCCACCGCTCGACCAGTTCGGACGGGCAGGCCTCGCCGCCCACCAGCAGGGTCACCGACTCCAACCCCTGCGGCGACAGCGTCCCCGCTGCCGAGGGGGTTTGGCAGAGGACGGTGACCTTTTCGTCAATCAGCAAGGCGTGCAAGTCGTCCGCGGATGCCGCCACCTCCTCGGGCACCACCACCAGCCGCCCACCGTGCAGCAGCGCGCCGTAGATCTCCCAGCCCGAGATGTCGAAGCTGTAGGAGTGCCACTGCGACCACACCTGCCCGGGCCGCGCCAAATCCGGGGCAAGAGAACCGAGCAGCTCGGTCACGTTGTTGTGGGTGATGGCAACGCCTTTGGGGACACCGGTGGTGCCGGAGGTGTAGATCAGGTAGGCGATATCGTCCGGATCCGGCACCGGCAGCGCCGTGTGCGGATAGCTGTCAATACGGGGATCCGCGATGTCGATGATCGGCAGGCCGCATCCGTCCAGTCGCTCGGCGAGCTCGGTGGTGGTGATCGCGGCGATCGGTGCGGCATCGGCAAACATGAACTCGATGCGCGCGGTCGGGTGGGCCGGGTCGATCGGCAGATAGGCCGCCCCGGTTTTGAGCACCGCCAGCACAGCGACGACGGCCTCCGCGCGACGGTTGAACAGCAGCGCCACGGATTCGCCCGGGCCGGCGCCCGCCTCGATCAACAAGTGCGCCAACCGGTTCGACGCCTCGTCGAGCTGCCGGTAGGTCATCGAGTGACCGGCGCAGCGGGTCGCCACGGCCTGCGGGGCGCGGATGACCTGATCGGCGAACATCGCCGGGATGGACACCCGAGCCGCCGGTTGCGTCAACGCCTCCCGGTTTCCGATCTCGTCGAGGTAGATGTGCTCATCGGTATCCATCAGGTCCACCGACGACAACCGCTGACCGGGATCAGCGGTCATCGCCGCCAGCACCCGCTCCAACCGCTGGATCAGCGTCTGGATGCTTTCCGGGTCGAACACGTCGGTGCGAAACTCCACCGAACCGCCGATCCCGGCGGGCTCACCGGCGGAAGTCCAGCGTTCGCCCAACGTGAATGTCAGGTCCATGCGGGCAACCTGGGTGTCCGCTGCCAGCGGTGTGACCTGCAGATCGCCCAACGCCAGCCCGGCGGGGACGCCGTCTTCTCGGGCGAAGTTCTGCCAGGCCAGCACGACCTGTACCAGCGGGTGATGGGCCAGGCTGCGGGTGGGGTTGAGCCGTTCCACCAGTACCTCGAAGGGCACGTCTTGGTGGTCGTAGGCGGCCAGGCTGCGCGCGCGCACCTGAGCCAGCGATTCGGTGAAGCTGGGATCGCCGGCCAGGTCGACCCGCAGCACCAGGGTGTTGACGAAGAACCCGACCAGCTGATCGAGGGCGGGATCGTCGCGCCCGGCGATGGCGAATCCGATCGCGACGTCATTGCCGGCGCTGAGTTTGGCCAGCAGGACGGCCAGGGCGGCCTGGATCACCATGAAGCTGGTGGCGTTGTGCTCGCGGGCCACCGTGCGTACCCGCTGCTGCAGCTCGGCCGGCCAGTCGACGAGCACGCTGGCGCCGCGGTAATCGGCCACCGGCGGATAGGGTCGGTCGGTGGGCAACGCCAGCCGCTCGGGCAACCCGGCCAACTGCTGCTCCCAATACGCCAGCTGCGCAGCGATCGGGCTGTCGCTATCGGTGACGTCGCCCAGCTGCGCGCGCTGCCACAGGGTGTAGTCGGCGTACTGCACCGGCAACGGCGCCCACTGCGGTGCGTGCCCGGCACACCGGCTGGCATAGGCCATGCCCAGATCGGCCACCAGCGGGGCCATCGACAAACCATCGGCGGCGATGTGGTGCAGCACGGCCACCAGCACATGCTCATCGTCGGTGATCCGGAAAAGCCTTGCCCGCAGCGGGATCTCGGTGGCCAGATCGAACGAGTGGCGGACCGTGGCCTCGATGGTCTGCTGTAGCCGGTCCGTCGGCCAGCCGGTGGCGTCGACGACCTGCCAGCCGAAGTCGGCCCGCTCGGCCGGGATCACCACCTGTTCGGGTATCCCGTCGACGGCCGGGAACAGGGTGCGCAGGGTTTCCTGGCGGGCCACCACATCGGCCAGGGCCGTCCCCAACGCGTCGGCGTCCAGCCGTCCGGTCAGCCGCAACGCGGCCGCCATGTTGTAGATCGGCGAGGGCCCGAGCAGTTGGTCGATGAACCACAACCGCTGCTGGGCGAACGACAACGGCACCACCGCCGGCCGCTCCACGGCCACCAACGGTTGCCGCCGGCCCCGATCGCCGCTGACGCGCTGCGCCAACTGGGTAACGGTGGGCGCCTCGAACACGGTGCGCACCGAAAGGTCGGCATTCAGCGTGGTTTCGATCGCGGCGATCACCCGCATCGCCAACAACGAGTCGCCGCCCAGGTCGAAGAACGAGTCGTCCACGCCGACGCGGTCCAGCCCCAGCACGTCGGCGAATACGCCGGCCAGAATTTCCTCGACCGGACTCGCGGGTGCACGGTAGTCGGCGTTCTGGAATTCGGGGGCGGGCAGGGCGCGGGCGTCGAGTTTGCCGTTCGCGGTCAGTGGCAGCGTTTCCAGCACGACCACCGCGGCCGGCACCATGTATTCGGGCAACCGCTTCGCCAGCCGGGCGCGGATCTCGGCGGGGTCGGCGGTTCCGGTGGCTGATTCGGTGACGTAGGCGACCAGTCGTTTGTCGCCGGGGCGGTCCTCGCGGGCGATCACCGCCGCCTGCTCCACACCGTCCAAATCCACTAGCGCCGAACGGATTTCACCCAGCTCGATGCGATAGCCGCGGATCTTGACCTGCTCATCTGCCCGCCCCAGATAATCCAGCTGCCCGTCGGCACGCCAACGCACCAGATCCCCGGTGCGATACATGCGTGTCGCGGGCGCTCCGAACGGGCAGGCCACGAAACGTGACCCGGTCAGTGACGGCCGGCCCAGGTATCCACATGCCACGCCACGACCGGCCACGTACAGCTCGCCGACCACCCCCGCCGGCACCGGCTGTAGCCACCGATCGAGGACGAACAACGCCGCCCCGGGGACGGGTGAGCCGATGGGCACCACACCCGAGCCCGCCGATCCGGGCTTTAGTGGTGCGCTGATGGCCACGCACATGGTGGTCTCGGTCGGGCCGTAGGCGTTGACCATCACCCGACCCGGCGCCCACCGATCCACCACCTCGACCGGACACGCCTCACCGACCACCACCAAGGCCACCGACTCCAGCCCGTCAGCCGGCAATGCCGCCACGGCCGAGGGGGTTTGAGTGAGCACATCGACCTGTGCTGCGACCAGCGCATCGTGGAAGTCCTGCGGTGAACCGGTCACCGGCTCGGACACCACGACCAGCCGCCCACCGCGCAACAGCGCGCCGAAAATCTCCCACACCGACACGTCGAACGCCAACGAATGACACAACGCCCACACGCCCGGGGCCGGCAACCCCGCATCCAACGACCCCAACAGCTGGGTCACGTTGCGATGTGTGATCGCAACGCCTTTGGGCACACCCGTGGTGCCCGACGTGTAAATCAGGTAGGCGACATCGTCAGGGGCCGGTGCCGGCAGACCCGTGCTCGGCTGGGCGTCGACAGCCGGAACGACGTCGGGATCGTCCACACCGATGACCGCCACGTCATGCCCGTCCAGCCGCTCCGCCAGCCCGGTGCCGGTGATCGCGGCGATCGGCGCGGCATCGGCCAACACAAACCCGACCCGCTCGTCCGGCACGCCCGGGTCGATCGGCAGATACGCCGCCCCCGTCTTGAGCACCGCCAGGATCGCCACGACCGCCTCGACCGACCGCGAAAACAGCAGCGCCACACGCTCACCCGGACCCACCCCGCGAGCGACCAGCAGATGCGCCAACCGATTCGACGCCTCATCCAGCTGCCGATAGCTCACCGAACGGCCGCCGAAGCTCACCGCCACCGCATCCGGCGTCCCGGCCACATGGGCGGCAAACAATTCCGGAATCGACACCGAACCACCCTGCGGGCCGGCCAAAACCGCCTTGTTACCAAGCTCATCCAGCCGCACCCGCTCACCCACACCCAGCACATCCACCGACGACAACCGCCGCCCCGGATCAGCCGTCATCGCCACCAACACCCGCTCCAACCGCCCGACCAGCGTCTGAATGGTGTCGGCCTCGAAGACGTCGGTGCGAAATTCCACCTGTCCGGAAATCCCAGCGGCTCACCGGCGTCGGTCCAGGATTCCTTGAGGAAGAAGACCAGATCCATCTTCGC